>CAIVKO010000239.1 GCA_903906515.1 Akkermansiaceae bacterium | reverse complement strand
TTTGTGCCATGGGGTATCTTTCCCGATTCAACTGAATCGAGCCGCCACCCTGACACTCATTACCGCGTCGCTCCACTCCTTCCGACCCGCGATTCCGATTCCTGTCGGACACCATTCCGGGCCCATTCGGACACCGTTCCGGGCCAATTCGGACACCGTTCCGATCCTGTCGGACAGCATTCCAATGGGCCCCAAAAACTGTCCGACCTCAGCCCGGAACACTGTCCGATAGGAATCGGAACGGTGTCCGGCAGAAATTGGAACGCTGTCCGACAGCAATCGGAATCACTGTCCGACAGCCCCCGGAATACGCAAAATCTCGCCCTGTGCCACGAACCGATTGCCTTCGAGTTGCTGGGGATCTCTCAAAAAGTCACGGCGCAATTCGCGTTTCACCCCGATGATGAGTCGTTGGCCCGCAGGCAGTTGCAGGCCTATTTTCCTGAAGCCACTTTTCAACCGAGCGCCACTCCTTTGGTGGAAACTTGGGATGCCTGTGTGGGAGACCAAATTCTGGCGGTGGAGTTCGGGTTGGAGCGCGAATTCATGTTTCCGCTCGCCTGCGGCAAGCTCGATCCCTTTATTGGGCTCATCGGGGCCTTGGCAGCATTGCAGCCGGGTGAACTTGGGCTCTTCCAAGTAATTTTTCAGCCGGTGCAAAACGACTGGGCCGAGAGCGTCGCGCGAGCGGTGACTCACTCGGATGGCAAACCGTTCTTCGTCAACCAACCGGAGTTGACCGCCGCCGCGAAACACAAGATTGCGCGTCCGTTGTATGCCGCCGTCGTTCGCATCCTGGTCCGCACCGCAGATTACGAAAGGACCTTGGCCATCGCCCGCGATCTCGCCGGAGCCTTGCGGGTTTTCATCCATCCGCAAGGTAACGCTCTCATCCCGCTCAACAATGATGATTATCCGTTCGAAGATCACCTCGCGGATGTGCTCGCCCGCCAGTCGCGCCGCTCCGGGATGTTGCTCAACGCCGATGAGTTGATCGGATTTGTGCATCTACCGTCGAGTGCGGTGCGCTCGCCGATTTTGCAGCGCGAGGTGGGCAAGACCAAGGCCGCCCCCGGAATAGTTTGTCAGCGTCAAGGTCTTTTCCTGGGTGACAATTTGCACGCCGGCAAATCGGTCCCCGTACGCCTTGCCCCAGAACAACGCGTGCGGCACACCCACATCGTCGGCACGTCGGGGAAAGGAAAATCCACCTTGCTTCTGAATCTCATCCGTCAGGATATTGAGAATGGCGAAGGGGTCGCCGTGCTCGACCCGCATGGCGATCTGGTGGACAAAATTCTGGCGGCGATTCCACCGGAACGGATTGGCGACGTGGTACTCGTGGATCCTTCCGATGAAGTGTATTCCGTCGGCTTCAATATCTTATCTGCGCACTCTGACCTGGAAAAAACGCTGCTGGCCTCGGACTTGGTTTCCGTCTTTCGGCGGCTGTCCACCAGTTGGGGGGATCAAATGGGTTCCGTGCTGAATAACGCGATCCTTGTATTTTTGGAAAACCGGCAGGGCGGAACGCTTTCCGACTTGCGCCGCTTTTTGCTCGAACCCGCCTATCGTGCCGAAGTTCTGAAGACGGTTCAGGACCCGGAGTTGGTTTACTATTGGCAAAAAGGCTTTCCCCAATTGTCCGGTAACAAATCCATTGGCCCGGTGCTCACGCGCTTGGAGGCATTTCTCGCACCCAAGCCCATCCGTTACATGGTATCGCAGCCGGAGAACCGGCTCGATTTCGCCCGCATCATGGACCAAGGACAAATCTTCTTGGCCAAAC
This sequence comes from Akkermansiaceae bacterium, assembly GCA_903906515.1. GTDB lineage: Bacteria > Verrucomicrobiota > Verrucomicrobiia > Verrucomicrobiales > Akkermansiaceae > Luteolibacter. Next base: position 6,172 of record CAIVKO010000239.1, on the reverse strand, counting down.
TTTCCCAGGGAATGCTGGGCCGGGAAAACTCCCTGCTGCTGGGAACACTGCTGGTGGCCAAATTCCAGCAGATCGCCATGAGTCGTCAGGCCCAACAGATCGCGATGCGGAAGGATTTCTGGCTCTACATTGACGAGTTTCACAATTTCATCACGCCCAGCATGGCGGAAATTCTGACCGGGGCGCGCAAGTATCGGATTGGGCTCACGCTCGCCCATCAGGAGTTGCGGCAATTGGACCGGGATTCGGAAGTGGCCAGCGCGGTTCTTTCAAATCCCGGAACCCGCATTTGTTTTGGTCTGGGGGATGAGGACGCTCGGAAATTAGCGCAAGGGTTTTCGTTTTTTGATGCGCACGATTTGCAAAATCTGGAAATCGGCCAGGCCATCTGCCGCATCGAAAAATCCAGCCAAGATTTCAATCTTACCGTTCCCAATTCCACCGACGTTGATCCTCATGAAGGGATACGGATCCGTGAACTGGTCATTACCGCGTCGCGAAGATCCCATGCGCGTCCGCGAGCGGAAATTGAAGCCGCACTGCGCGCCAAATTTGGCGGTGAGCCGGCTGGACCGAAACCTGCCGAGGCGCAATCCGCCCCCGCCCCGCCTCCACCGCGTGCGGCACCGGAAGCTGCCGCAGTTCCGCAACCAGGGCCGCCACCGGTTTCCGAACCCGCGCCACCACCGGTCCCGGATGTGGAACTCAAACCCGAACCTGCGCCAACCGTGCCTTACGCGGAGGGCGCTTCGCACACCAAGATCACGCATGACCTTGGCGCGGAAGCCGAGTCCTTGGATTACACGGTTTCGTATGAGGAGCTATTTCCACAGGTGCAGGGCCGGGCGGATTTGGTATTGCGGCGCGGCTCTCTGACAATTGTTTGCCAGGTTACTGTTTCGACGCAGGTGGCGTACGAAGTCGAGAGTCTTCGGAAATTTCTCCAAGCCCGTGTGCCACGGATCGCCGTGGTGTCCAGCCATCGGAAGAAGCTCAGTCAGATTCAGGAGGCGTTGGGAAACACAGTCAGCCCCTCCACCCAGGTTGGTTTTTATTCCCCGGAAGAGTTTGTTTCCAAATTGTATGATTGGGCGGCGGATGATCCCGAGGGCGGCAGCCAGGAGCGCGGCAAGCTACGCAAGCGGCCCATTACTTTGGCGGAACAAAAACAGAATGAGAAGACCATGCTGGCGGAGCTTAAGAAACGGATGGGGCGCTAAATCTGCCCCTCCGATCCAGAGCTCACACCTGAGCAAATCACGGAAGGCAAGAAGCGGTCAGTGACTTTCAAGCCGAGGCGTGAGATTTCTCCAGCTGAAACCCCACCGACTCTGGAACAAGTCTTGAGCACGAAATGAACGACAACGACGCTAACGAAAGAGATCCAGAGCATGGATGTCCCAGACCTGATTACTTCACGGAGGGATCCCAAACCTCGAGTTGCTTAAAGTAGTCGCGGTAGTAGCCTCGGTCCCGAGCCAACAGCCGGTCGGTCAGTAGCTGCGCATGGGCGGCAATCAGGAAATCCGGCACCACGCGCCCCCGCTTCCCGCCCCGGTCGAGATAAACGCGAAACATTTCGCCCGCGAGAATGGCGACCGGTTGGGTGGACGGGAGAAACGTAATGTTCCAATCGGACAGAAACTGGGGCAGGTCGCTGGCGCCGAGCACGGGAACGATTTCCGCGAGCGCCGCGTCGCAAATGGCCAGGGCGCCCTCGGCCGCCGCCCGGTGCAGCGCCGCGATTGAAGCCGGGGCGTGCTGCGGATCGTTCAACAACACGTCCAGGAAGACGGAGGTGTCAACTGCCGTCACCATCGCGAATCAGGCGGAGATACTCATCCGCGTTCTTCCCTGCCGGCAACTGACCGCGCCCGCGCCATTTCTCAAAGGGATCGTTGGGCGACTTCTTCCAAGCCACCAGCCAGCCGCTCTCGCTGTGGATTTCGAGGGTCTGTCCGGGCACCAAGCCAAGCTGCTCGCACAATTCGCGCGGCAGGGGCAATTGCCCGTCATTCGTTAGCACCGACGTCATGCTGGCAAGCTACCGTCATTGTCGCGGTTGACAAGCATCATTCCATGGGTACCTCCGTCCACACCCGCCCAAACTGCACCCGATTCACGAGCACTCCTGTTTCTGCCTGGAATCGGCCAAAGCCTGGTTTCGCCGGCCCGGCATCGGTCGCCCGCGAATGCATCCGTGCCGATCTGATGGATTGGGCGGAGCCGCAAACTATGCTTTGTCGTCCGCTTTCGGGGTTGCCGCCGAACCAAACAAGGGCATCGTGTTCATGGCATTTTTCAGCGTTTCCTGATTCAAGTGCGTATAACGGTTATTCATCACCTTGGAGGCGTGCCCCGTCAGTTTCATCCGCACATCTTCGTTCACGCCGGCATTAGCCAGGGCCGAATTAAAGCTGTGGCGCAGCGAATGAAATGAGCGGCGGGAGAATTTCCGGATGCCTTTGCCTTGAATCGTCATGGGATCCAGTCCGGCTTTGATGACGATGCGTTTGAACCCCTCGGACAGACCCCGCCGGCCTCCCGTCAGTTTTTCGGCCAATTTGGGACACAAGTAGCCGTGAGTCCCAAAGGTGGAAAGAAAATGCACGTGTTCAATCACGTGATAGTGCATGGGGACGGTCACCTTTTTACCGGTCTTTTGCTGCTCGTATTCAATCATGCCCGTATCTGGGTTCACGTTGTCCCAGGTCATCCGCACGCAGTCGCGCAGCCGCGCCCCCAGGAAATAGCCTAACAGGATGAGGGTCTGCCATTCGACGCTGGGAGCCGCATTTACCAGTTGCTGCACCTCCTCCTGGGTGAACACATCCCGTTCCGAACAATCCTCCCGCGGCGGGCGCACCGCGGCGACGGGATTTTTCAAAATGGTGCCGTAGCTTTCGGCCCGCCGGAAGGCGATGTTGATCGTCTTCAAGTCCACGATGGCCGTTTTGGGCGCCACCCCGGTTTTCAAACGCGCCGTCAGAAAGGCTTCGGCGTCATGCGGGGTGACCGCCGTGATCGGCTTTTGGGCTTTGGCACCCAGATGGGCGAGGAAGAGTTTCACGGTATGGCCATACCGCTCGACGGTCGCGGGGGTGGCGCGGGCGCCGACCCCCTCCAGCCATTCGTGCAGATAGGTTTCGGTGGTGGGCGCGATCAGGGTGTCCCCGGTCACCTTTTCCGAGACGTCGTTGAGCACTTTCTTGATTTGGGTGGCCGTCAGCGCGCCCTGCATGGCACGCCGTTCCACCCTCTCGAATTCGAGGGCAATTTCCAGTGCCTGATTCTTGTCGGTGGTCTTGGTGGATCGCTTCAGTTGCCGCCCGTCGCGGCTCGTGTAGCACGCGGTCCAAAACCGGGATTTTTCTCGTCGCACAATGCTCGCCATACCAGGTGAGAATAAAAGTGAGAATAAAAGGTTCAAGAAATACCGTTTTTTAATTCGCCCGCTTGTTGTTAATCAATGACTTAGAAATAGTGCATAGAGAGACGGGTTCGATTCCCGTACGCGCTACCAACTCCGCTTCCGATCAATAGAATCCAGGCTTTCGTGAGTTTAGAGACTTTTCCAAACCTGCCAGTGCTAAAGGTTAGTCGTGAGATCATTAAGACCGGCGCTGCGACCGGCGCTGCGACCGGCGAACAGAAGGGCGGCGGTTTTGACGTGGGCGGGCGCGGTGGGAGGATTGGTTTCGACAACAAGGAATTCATGGACAGCGCGATGGGCAAAGCCACCGTCAAAGTTCTTTCCAACATCACCACCGAACTCAGCGCGACAACTGTGCCGGAATCCGCCCGCCGCAAACAGAAAAGCGGCGTGACCGGCGCACAGGTAGCGCAAGCCCGCCCGGAAGCCTCCGGCACGGGCTTCTTCATTTCGGAAGATGGATTTCTCATCACGAATGAGCATGTTGTCAAAGGTGCCTCGAAGATTCGTTTGGTTACGAGCGCGGGCTTGATTCCCGCCAAAGTGGTGAAGGTGGATGCGGCGAATGATTTGGCATTGCTCAAGACGGAAGGCAAGTTCACAGCGTTGCCGGTGGCGTCGAGTCGCGCCGTGAGGTTGGGCGGAACGGTGGCCACGGTGGGTTTTCCCAACATTGGCTTGCAAGGGTTCGCGCCCAAGCTGGCCAAGGGCGAGGTTGCGGCACTTTCTGGCGCGAGTGATGACGCCCGGTATTTCCAAATCAGCGTGCCGGTGCAGCCGGGCAATTCGGGCGGGGCGCTGGTGGACGAGCGGGGAAACGTGGTCGGCGTGGTGTCGGCAAAATTGAGTGCAAAGGCGGCACTGGCCGAAAGCGGGTCGCTGCCGGAGAATGTGAACTACGCGGTGAAAAGCAGTTTCCTGCTCGGCTTTCTGGAATCCGTGCCGGAAGTTTCCGCCAAACTCAAGGAGCTGAACACGAATGAGCGCAAGTTCGAGGACGTGGTGAAGTCGGCGGAACAAGCAGCGGTGTTGGTGCTGGTGTATTGAGTTGCGCGAGGGCGAGCAATTCGGCTTGGTTGTCAGGCTTCACGGTTTGCATTGCTGCCGCAGCCTGCCCCCTTTTCACTTCCGCGCCTTGGTGAAGGTCCGCGTGATGTGTCCACCGGTTTCGGGCTTGGAATCCTTGCCCGTCAATTCGCCTTCCGCTTCCATCTGGGCAAGCAAGGTGTGGGCTTCATCCGCGCTGCCCACGATTCGCGCCCGGTGAACGTCCCGCGCCGTGATGCCTTTGGGATTGTCCGCCAGCAATGCCAAGACTTCATCCCGCTTGGCACGGCGGGCCGCGTGGCGTCCACAGGGGAGGATGCGAAGCTGTTCACCGGCAAACCAGTCCGCCAGAGCGATTGCGCTTGCCGCCGTGTCCGCGGCCAGCATCCGCTCGCCCGCGTGTTCACCGTGAAGGCCGGCGTGAAGGCAGACGGCAATCCGCCAAGCCTGCTCGTTCCATCGGGCCGCGTAGGCTGTCACGCCCCGCAAGTCATCAAGCCGCCGGGCCACAATCTGATTGTGATGCTCCTTCATCATTTGCCGGGCTTCGGGTGTGGGTTCAATCGTGAAGGGTTCGGGCGCAAGGCGGAAGGTGTTCAGCAATTGGCGAAGAAGTTTCCCCCATGCTTCCGCTGTGGCCGGCGGGATGCCCGCGGGTGTGCTACGCCGCCCCTGATCTCCAGTTGCCCGTCGCCGAGGCGCTCTGTGCCGTAGCCACTCGCCTCCCGCGCGAGGCAATCACGGTGAGCATTGGCTTGAATGAGTATGTAATGCGGAGGGGCTACGGCGACATCGCCGCTGACCAGCGATTGCAGACCGCGCAGATATTGATTCGCAATTCCCCCGGCCTCCGCACCGCCGTCGTGATCGTGGACGACACGGGTTTCATCTTCACGCCCACCGCGCTTTACCTCGAACCCGAACCGCACAGTGAGGAAACGCCCCATGCCGTCCGCCTCACGCCCGAGCAACTCGCCGAAGTGCTCGTCCGTCTTTCCCCCGCGGCCAAAGCGGAGGCGGTAGCCCAAGCAGTAACCGAGGAGGAGCGCGAGCGGATTGAAGCGACTCCAATCGAGGTTGGCGTTGCGGCAGTTACGCCAGTGGAACTGCAACGCGTGGCGGCGAGTTTGGAACAAGCGCCGCCCGTCAAGTTCGACATCGCCCGGCAGGTGCGCGTCTAGGTGCGCGTCTTCGAGCCTTACCTCCAATACGTGGAGTGGAGTCTGACCGGCGCGGCCATCCAACGCCACCGCATCGCCATTCAGAAGGACATTTTGAAGCTCGGTAGCGCCAAGGATCTCGAAGACCGTTTGCGCACCACGTTCGATTTGATTGAGAAATCCAGTCAACTTTCCTCCAAGGCTTTGGAGGATGCCCTGAACGAAATCCGCAAAAACTACACGCCATCACTAGGCCAGGATCATGGCCGCGTGGTGCTGAAAGCCGCCAAGCCTCATCTGCAGAAACGGCTGACGGCGTTTCGCGAACTACTCAAGGAACACCAGAAAAAGGTCAAAGCCGAACTCGAAAAGAAGCTCACCGATTCGCGCAAGGGCGCAAGACACCCTCCAGCGAGTTTAGGTTTCCGGCTTTTTTTGTGGCATAGTGTATGTGTAACGAATATACCACCCGCACATGAATACTCAAACCACCCCCGAATCCATCCTCCAAGCCTTGGCGCAAATCCAGAGA
>CAIVKO010000238.1 GCA_903906515.1 Akkermansiaceae bacterium | reverse complement strand
ACTTCTCGATGAGCTCTCGCTCTTCCACGATTGGACCGAGCGCTACGAATACGTCATCGGTTTGGGAAAAAAACTCCCCCCCATGAGCACGGACGCGAAAACCACGGAATTGCTGATCAAGGGCTGCCAATCCCAAGTCTGGCTGGACGCCTCCTTTGAAAACGGAAAAGTCCGCTATCACGCCGATTCGGATTCTCTCATCACCAAGGGCATGATCGCGCTTTTCGTGCGGGTGCTCGACAACCAAACCCCGGATGCCATCCTCACTGCGGACATGGGATTCATCGACCGCACCGGACTCAAGGAGCACCTCGCCCCGACCCGCGCCAACGCGCTTTCCCTGATGGCCACGCAGATGAAACAACGTGCGCTTTCCTTCGCATCCATCTAATCCAATCCTACCCCCCATCCATTATGCCCGCCTTATCTTTCGAATGGTTTAGCGACCCCCAAGCCTGGGGAGCGTTGTTCACCCTCACACTTCTGGAAATCGTCCTCGGAATCGACAACATCGTCTTCCTTTCCATCCTCGTGGACCGACTGCCGGAACACCAGCGCAAGACCGGACGGCTGTTAGGCCTGGGGCTGGCCATGTTCGCCCGGATCGTGTTGTTGTTCTCCATCACTTGGATCATGAGTCTCACCCATCCGGTTTTCAGAATCCATCTACCTGAATATCTCTGGGATCTCTCTCCCGTTTACAAGGAACACCACGGAGTCCTCGGCGTTTCCGTCAAGGATCTCATCCTGCTGTTCGGCGGAGCCTTCCTGATTTGGAAATCCACCAAGGAAATCCATCACAAACTCGAAGGCGCCGAAGAAGACGGATTCAACGGCAGCGCGTCATCCGGCTTTGTGTCGGTGCTGATCCAAATCATGATGATCGATATCATCTTCTCTCTGGATTCCGTGATCACCGCCGTGGGTATGGTCAACGACCCCACTCGCATCTCGCTGATGATGACGGCCGTTGTGATTTCCGTAGCGGTCATGATGCTCGCCTCCGGTGCCGTCAGCAGATTGGTCTCGCGCCATCCTTCGATCAAAATGCTGGCGCTCTCCTTCCTGATCCTCATCGGGACCACGCTCATGGCGGAATCGATGCACTTCCATTTCCCGAAAGGCTACATCTACTTTGCCATGTTCTTCTCGCTGGCCGTCGAATGCCTCAACCTGCGGGCCCGCGCGAAAAACCCGCCGCCCTCCGCCTCTGAGATCTGACACCCTCAGGACATCAACCCTTGCGCTTGGCAATCAATTTTGAAAGTGCCAGCGGGGTCGCCAGATTCGCCGGTGTCAGGTCGGCGGAAGACAGCACGACTCCGTATTCATCCTCCACCGCGATGACCAGTTGAGAAACCACTGCCGAATTCAGTCCAGCGGCGACCAGATCCCCGTCTTCCGGAAAATCCCAGTCCAGATCCAACAAGCCCTCACCATTCATCCAGTCGATCAAATCCGTGGGGTTGGGTGACAATTGTTTTGATGCATCCATGCGGGGAAACGGTGCGATGCGTTCCCCCCGTTCAGCAAGTGGAAATTTTCATCCAACTGAAGGATTTTTCCACCACCTCTCACAGCCATCCCTTGCGACGGCAGAATAAAAAGGGAACCAACACCGAAATCACCATCAAAACGAGGGAAAATGGATAGCCATAATCCCAATCTTTTTCCGGCAAAACCCTGAAATTCATGCCGTAAATACTCGCCACCAAGGTAGGCGGCAGGAAGATCACGGCCGCCACGGAGAAGATCTTCACGATCGCATTCTGCTCGATATTGATCAACCCCAGTGTGGCATCCAGCATGAAACTCACCTTGGCGGATAGGAAACCCGCGAATTCCGAGAGCGATTGCAAGTCCCGCGAAATCGGCTTGAGCCGCGGGTAGATCGGCAGCGTGCGCTCTTCGTCGGAACCATCGAAATCCTCATGGCCCGCGTATTGCACCAACCGGGAAAGCGAAACGATACAGTCCCGTTCCCGCGCAATCAGGTTACCACTGCGGCCCAACTGGAAAATCGCCTGGCGCAGATCGCTCTCAGACTCCTTGGCCCGGCTCAACCCGCGGTTGAAAATCCTCTGCGACAGTTCTTCTGTTTCTTTCGAGAGTCGCTCAAGCAAGTCCGCCTGGCGGTCGATGATATTTTCAATCAGGGCGATGAAAACCTGATCCCGCGTGGCGAAGACCTTCTTGGAAAACTGCTGCGCCGTCTGACGGAAACTCAGCGGCTCGACGTCGCGGATGGTCAGCATGAAACGCTTCACCAACACAAAGCTCACTTCCGTGGACTGCGGGGTTTCCGACTCGGTGCTGTAAAGCATCGAGGTGGTCATGAACCTCGCTCCATCCTCGTAATACAATCGGCTCGTGCTCTCAATCTCGCGCATTTCTTCACGCGTCGGCAACTCAATACCAAAGGCTTTCTGGATCGCCGCCACTTCCTCCGGAGTCCCCATCAGAAGGTCAATCCAAACCACGCGATCCGTAAGCACGGAATCAAATTCCGCAGCGGACACCGCCTCGGAAGAATCACCCGTGGGATATACGAAAATCGCCATGCGCGGACCTTCGTCCGGCTACCCTCCCCTGTCCAGAAAAATGGTTCGATGGCCCGCAACCCGCTTAAAAACGGTTTCTCTAAAGGCACTCGCTTAGAACTTCATAGGAAGAACTCGGGGAAAATCATACCACAACCCCATCAGCCACCTAGGAAGATTTCTGAGCCCTACCCCGATAGGTTTCCAAATCGCTGGCGTGAATTCCGTCCGCCGGGACGAGTTGGTAATGTCGTTCCTCTACGGTCTTCACGAGTCCGTCTTCATCGAGACAAAGTTCGAAGATGGCGATTTTTGAATCATCCATGAATTGAGCGGAAATCGCACGGCATATAAGATTGGGAAACTTTTCGCCACAACAGGCGATATCCTGCTTTGCTTGGACCGTCGAGAGTTGGTCGCTACCACCTTTGGCCTGCACTGGAATGATGTATTGGCATCCGTAGCGGTCCACGCCGACATAAACTTCGTCGATTTCGATCTGACCAAGACTTTTCACCGTGGTCCGAAGATGATTTTGCAGAGAGTAAGCCGTGATTCCCAGAAAAATGTCTATCAGACGATTGTAACGAACCCTGGCAAGTAGCGCCTGCTCATCCGAAAGCGCATTGGCAGAAATGATTTCCGGCGTCGCATCCGGGATTTTGATCGTGACTAGGTTCGGATTCGGGGAAATCCGGTTGACGGGAACAAGACGAAATTCATAGAGCGCACGACCGGCACCTTCGATCACCCACTCCATTCCTACGGGCTGGGTCTTCAAAACCTTCTCAGGGAGAGGATTTCGGTAACGGAATGAATATAAGATATCGCCGGGATTCTTTGGCAAAACGATACCCAGCTTTTCCGCAGTGGAGATCAACTCAACACGGGTGAAAGGAATCACAGTCATTCCCTTTTTGTAGAAATGGAAAAAACGTCGGCGATGAGAGCCTGATAGCGATTCGATTGTTTCGGTTTCATTAGATGCGCATTTCGATTTGAGATAGGCGCTCCGCTTCGGTTTGTAGCTGTGTGCGCTTGCGGGCACCACTCTTACGGTCCCGTCTTTGGATGGGCACATCGATTTCCAAATGAAATGCGGCTCGCGACATGTCCATCGATAACAATGCGGGATGACCGAGAGGGATCGATTCCAGCGGGCGTTGCGGCGTCACACCCATCGCGGAAATCAGGGACGAGGCCACTGCCCGGGCGAGCGGTGGCGGCACCGCATTACCGATCTGACGCGCTCCGTGCCACTTCGTCCGATGGAAGCGAAACCAATCCGGAAAACCATGTAGCCGGGCCATTTCGCGTACAGTAATACAGCGGGGATAGCGATAGTGGATTGGGCGGGGACTGGTAAAGGCTCCTCGACTGGCGTCGGTTCCCGCTCGCAGCGTGTTGGAAACACCATTGGGTGAGAGCTTGAAGAATCGGGAGATAGGTTCGACCGAGCCGGGATCGGTTTCCGCAAAACGCAATTGAGATATATCTGAATGCAGAGTGCGGGCGCTCGATGTTAGCACGTTCGGATCCCAAAGGCGTGGATGGCCGTAGTGCCATGCCTCTGGGGACAAACACCGCATTTCCTTGGCGTAGGCCGATGGCACTCCCCATGTTTCTGTCTTCACCTCGTCGTTGTCCAAAAGGGTTCGGAATTTATCCGCATCCGGGATGTCGTGCAGGGCATCTTTACAGGTCGGACCTTCGACATCAACTCCCGTATGCACACGGCCCGCACGAGTGCTCAAACACGTCGGATAAACAGGCAGTTTCAAGCCCTTTTTCGCACCCATGAGAAAAAGACGTTTTCGATCCTGCGGGACGCGGTATGATGCGGCATTCAGCACCAACCACGGGAGACGCACCGCATATCCGTGCTGATCGAACGCCTCGATCAACTCCTCCAAAAATTTGCGATGCCGTCCAACGGTCAGACCTTTGACATTCTCAAAAACAAAGTAGTCGGCATCAAGCTCCGACACCAGCCTGACGAAATCCATCACCAAACTGTTGCGGGGGTCGTCCAAGGCCCGCTTACCGATCATGGAGAACCCTTGGCATGGCGCTCCGCCGAAAACCACATCCACTTTTCCAGAAATTCCGGCGACAGAGCGGATTATTTCTCCCGTCACTTCCTTGACTGATCTCGGGATGACGGCGCAATGAGGAAAATTGAACTTATGAACGCATCCGTGAATGGGATCGATTTCCACAGCTGCCACCACATCGAATCCCGCTTGCTCGAAACCCAAAGACATCCCACCGGCCCCGGCAAAGAGATCGACACCCACAGGACGTCTGGGCTTTTTGATTTGCTTTATGTTTTGCATTCGGTTCATGTGAACACTACTCAAGATTTTTGATGAGTCGATCTTTTTATTTCTCTTTTCATTTTTCTCCGCCGATTGATGCAGTTTCACACACTTGCATCCAGCCATTTCCCACGAAAATGAAGGCGGGCGAAAATAAATGCCTGCGTCACCAAATCCAACGAGAGCACAATCCACACACGGGTCAGCGTGGCCACTCCGAAATGAGCCATCATCCCGAGCACGAACACTCTGTAGAAAATCATGCTGCCAAACGACCACCGCATCACGATGTGAGTAGCACCCGCCCCGCGCATCGAGGTTTTCAGGATGATACAGGTCGCAAAAAACGGCTGGGCCAGCGCGCAGACGATCAACAAGGGAGCCGCGAGATGCAGGTGCAACTCGCTGCCGGGTGCCATCCAACCAATCAACAAATTGCGACCGAATACAAAAAACACACCCATCGCCGACATCAGCATTACGGCGGATTTCCAACACACCCTGACCGCCCTGGTGGCCATTTCCCGCGATCCCGCACCGAGGTATTGCCCAGCCAGCGCGGCGGCGGCGGTGGCAATCGCAAAACCCGGCAGGAAACTCATCGATTCCACCCGGATCGCAAGAATGTGGGCTCCCAACGCCCCCGAATCCCCGAGTCCGGCGATCACACGGATTCCATAGGCATGGATCGTCCACATCCCGGCAATCTCCAACGATTGCGGTGCCCCCACCCGGATGATGCGCATGAGGGTTTCCATGTGCGGGCGCAGACTTTCACGCGACCAATGCAGGGTATTTTTCCCAACACGCCCGACCAAAAGAACGGCTGTGAGAAGACCACAAATCCATCCGGTAACCGTGCCGCCCGCAATCCCGGCGACACCATGCCCGCCAATGGGAGCGGGCCCGAATACCAGCGTCCAACTCACCGCCATGTTGACGAGGTTCACCACAATCATCGCCATAAACGGCGTGCGGGTGTCCCCCGCCCCGCGCAACGCCGCATTCACCGCAAACAAGGCTCCGCTGAACGGCCCGGAAATCGCCAACACCCGCAGAAAAGCCTCCGCCTGCACCGCCGCCGCAGGACTCAACCCGATCCAGCGGATGAGCAGCGTGATTCCCACCTGCAACAGGATCAACGATCCGAAACCCGCCGCCACGCCAAGCCAAAGCCCCTGACCCAACGCGCGGTTGGCCAGTACCGGATTACGCCCACCCGTCGCCCGGGAAACCAAGGCCATCACCCCGGTGGCCACCGCTCCTTGCAGGATGTTGAAAAACCAAGCGACATATCCGCCGAGTCCCATCGCATCAAGGATGGCCACCCTTTCCACGCCCACCGCCATCCGCCCGGAAATGAGCAGATCCGTCAGGCCCACAAAAAACGTCAGCACCTGCTCTAACAAAGGCCACATCGCCAACACCAGCACCTGCCGTGACAATGAAAGCCCCTCCAGACTCCCGCCAAGGCGGACCTCGGCGGCACGCTGGCTGGCTTCCACACTGGCACCCGGTTTCGACATGATCGCGGCCACGCAGTATCGATTTACCGCGTCCACCGCGATTAAAATCGCCGGACCCGACCTAAGAGTCTGTCTAAAAAATGGCAGTTACCGTTCTCCGAGAGACGGTCCCTGCCTTGTATCGCCATCCATTTTTCTTTCGATTGTCTCTTCATGGGCGCGGCGATTCCATTGCTTTCTCCAACACTTCTCCCGCAGTCATTCCGGAGTCCCGCATCGCGGCTACGGAAAGAGCGTCGCAGCGTTTGGCGAGGCGTTTTCCGTCTTTATCGACCACCAGAGGGTGGTGATGATAGACAAGTTCCGGCAATCCTAGCAGCGCTTGCAGCAACCGATGAACGTGAGTCGAGGCCAGTAAGTCCTCACCGCGGGTGACGTGGGTAATTTCCTGAAATGCGTCATCCACGACAACAGCGAGGTGATAGGCGCAGCCGATGTCCTTGCGGGCGAGCACCACATCGCCGAGCAGGGATGGATTTACCGTGATGGTGCCGAAGCGCAGGTCGTGAAATGTGAGAGGACCGGTGGCTGCAAATGCCGATTGGGAATCGAGTCTCCATGCGTGGGGGATTCCGGCGGCGATTTTTTCTTGTGAGTCGGCGCGGGTGAGTCGGCGGCAGGTTCCCGGATAGATCGGTCCTTCCGGGCCTTGGGGAGCGGCGGCCATGTTGGACCATTCCTCCTGGATTTCCCTGCGAGTGCAGAAACACGGATAGACGAGGCCGGTTTCCCTCAGGTGTTCTAGCGCGATTTCATACGCTGCGGTGCGTGATGTCTGACGGAGCGCTTCGCCATCACAGTGCAGTCCCAGCCATGTAAGATCCTCTTCGATGCCGGAATAATACTCCTCCCTGACGCGGGGGGCGTCGATGTCCTCGAAGCGGAGGAGAAACCGGCCGTCCGGAGATTGGCGGGCGAGATCACTGGCGACACGCGCCGCCAGGACATGACCGAGGTGAAGACGCCCGGTCGGGCTGGGGGCAAATCTCGTGCGGATGATCACGCGGGTATTTTCGCATGAGCGGAGGATCAGGGGAAGCTTGGAATGAATGACCGGATTTTGCCTAAAACCACGCTTTCTTTTGCAGACTTGCGACTAAGGTTGACGACTGGGGGCGGACTTACTCTAATGGTAACGGATCACAACGATTCATTAACCCATCCATACCAACCAACCCATCAAATCCATGAAAGATTTTCGCGCTCCTGACATCCGTAATTTTGCGGTTAGCGGCCATGCTTCCACCGGAAAAACCCTGTTGTGTGAGGCCATGCTCGTCTGCGCCGGTAGAATCTCCCGCACCGGAACCATCGAACAAGGAAACACCGTTTCCGATTTCCATGCCGATGAAAAAGAGCACCAGCAGTCGATCCATGCCACCGTGATGGCGACGGAATGGTTGGGCCGTGAAATCAACATGATTGATTGCCCCGGAACTCCGGATTTCATCAGCGAACCGCTGAGCGCGCTGCGTGTGGCGGATTCCGCGATGATCGTCATCAGCGGCGTGAACGGCGTGGAAACCGGTGCCGACGAATTATGGGCCGCCGCCGGCGACTATGACATCCCACGGTTTCTGGTAATCAACATGCTCGACCGCGAACGCACACGATTCAACGAGATCCTGGAAGAAGCCCGTGACCACTACGGTGCCCGCGTGTTTCCGATGACCGTGCCAGTGGACGAAGGCCCGGGCTTCAGCTCCGTGCTCGATGTGATGCGCTCGGAGGTGATCACCTTCGCCGCCGACGGCAGCGGAAAATATGAAGAGAAACCCGCCGAGGGCGCGCTCAAGGACCGGGTGACCGAACTGCACCGGCAGTTGATCGACATGGTGGCGGAGTCCGAGGATGAGTTGTTAGAAAAATTCTTCGAAGAAGGCACCTTGACTGAGGAGGACCTTCGCGCGCATGTGCATGAGGCCGTGCAAAAAGGTTTGGTGGTTCCGGTCTATGCGGCATCGGGACTCAAAAACGTCGGCATTTCCCGCATTCTGGATTTCATTGCCAAATACGGCGCATCGCCTGTTGATCGTGCGACGGTGGCGGCGAAAACCCCAACCGGAGCCGACATCGATGTCGCCCTCAACGATGGCCAGACGGTGGCCTATGTTTTCAAGACGATGCATGAAACGCACGTCGGAAATCTATCATTTTTCCGGGTTTACAGCGGCGATGTGATTTCCGGTTCGGAGCTGATCAATGTGAATCGCGGAGAATCCGAACGCATCGGCCAACTCTACCGGGTGAATGGATCGGCTAGAGAGCCCGTGCCATCATTGCACGCCGGCGATATCGGTGCCGTGGTAAAACTGCGCGCCACCCGCGCCGGCGACACGCTTTGCGCCGCCGCCCGCCAGGTCACTCTTTCCAGCGTCGAGTTTCCTGCGCCTAACACCCGTGGCGCGCTCGTCGCCAAATCCCGCGCGGACCTCAACAAGCTGGGCGAAGGTTTGTCGTCGCTGCGTGAGGAGGATCCGACGTTTGATTTCCACTTTGATCCGGCGATCAGCCAAACCATCGTCTCCGGCCAAGGATGGCTGCAACTCCAGATCATGGCGGAGGAACTCAAGCGCCGCTTCAATGTGGACGTCGAACTCATGGAACCCCGGGTATCCTACCGCGCGACGATTTCCGGCCGCGGCGAATCGAAGCACCGTCACAAGAAACAAACCGGCGGTGCCGGCCAATTCGCGGAAGTCTGGATGCGCATCGAGTCCCTACCGGCGGAGAGCGGCGTGGTCTTCACCCAATCGCTGGTCGGCAGCAATGTGGACCGAGTGTTCGTGCCGTCGGTGGAAAAAGGCGTCAACACCGCCTGCGTTCGAGGCCCCTACGGCGGATTCCCGGTCACCGACGTCAAGGTGGATTTCTACGATGGCAAGCAGCACCCGGTGGATTCCAAGGACATCGCGTTCCAGATCGCCGGCAAGGCAGCATTCAACGAGGCCTTCATGATGTCCAAACCCAAACTGCTGGAACCGGTGATGGAACTCCGCATCAAGGTGCCATCGGATGCCGTCGGCGGCGTGCTTGCCGACCTGTCCGGCCGCCGGGGCCACATCATGGGCATGGAAACCGAGGGCCGCTTCGAGGTGGTCGTCGCACTGGTCCCGCAGGCGGAACTTTATCAATATTCCAACCAACTCCGCGCCATCACAGCCGGCCGCGGCAGACACAAGGAGCGCTTTGTCCGCTACGAGGACGTGCCGCGCGATCAAGAGCCCAAAATCATCGCCGAATACGGCCGCAAGCCGGAGGAGGAATGAACTAACCATTTGATTTCACGCGGATTCGGTATAATGAGTGGGGACCATGAAACCACTCACTGCATTGAATCGCCGCCAATTCGTCGGCTTGGGAGCCCTCGCCGCCGGTGCCACCATGGTTCCGGGGCGTTTATTCGCAGCAGAAACGCCGCCCGCCCATGTGCTTCCGGCCTTGTCATACGCCTTTGATGCGCTCGAACCGCACATCGATGCGAAAACCATGGAAATTCACCATGACAAGCACCACGCGGCCTACATCACAGGACTCAACACCGCGCTCGCCAAAGCTCCGGATCTCGCCGCGCAGCCACTCGAAACCCTGCTGGCCAGCCTGCCCGCCGTCGCGGATGAGTCACTGCGCACGCCTCTCCGCAATCATGGCGGCGGCCATTGGAACCATTCATTCTTCTGGAAAACCCTAGCCCCAGCGGGAAAAGGCGGCGAAGCTTCGGAAGAACTCGCCGTCGCCATCCAGGCAGCTTTCGGATCCACCGACGACTTCAAGAAAGCCTTCGGCGAGGCCGCCACCAAGCGCTTCGGATCCGGTTGGGCATGGCTGATCCTCAGCGGTGGCAAACTCAAAATCACCAGCACCCCGAACCAGGATAACCCGCTAATGAATGGCATCGTCCTGGATGCGGACCTCGGCACGCCATTGTTAGGCCTCGACGTCTGGGAACACGCCTACTACCTCCACTATCAAAACCGCCGTGCCGATTACATTGGGGCATGGTGGAACATCGTCAACTGGACCGAAGTCTCGAAACGCCTCACCGAGGCGAGCTGAATCCGATCTCCGAAGTTCCAACGGCAAGTCGGCTTTTTTTAATACCACAGAGGCACAATGGAGCGGAGCGACATGGACAGGAGCTATTCGCGACGTGCCCGAAGGGGACCGCCGGAGGGCGGGATCAAAGGAAACTGAGATCACAGAGGTCTTTCGGTCACGCACCCTTTCATGTTCCCTTTTCCATCATTCAGATCCTCTGTGACCTCTGTGTTTCTCTGTGTCTCTGTGGTTTTCCTCTCCGAATTTAAGGAGGCAACTTCGGAATCCGGGTTAAATTCTACCCCGCCTTTTTTCCCCATCCAGGCAAACCGCCTTTGACGTCGGCCCTCCGAGCCTGCATGTTCCGCCCGCCATGGCATTCGCCGATGTTTTCCCGGATCTTCTCCAGCGCCCCACTCCCCTGATGAGGCGCTTCATGCGGATGCTTGATGAAAAATCCGGCGAACCGCTGGAAAACCTGGCCCTCCTCAGCCGGCAGACGACCCGACGCCACTTTGGCCGCACGATGCGCCTGTTCGCCCCGCTTTACGTTTCCAACGAATGCGTCAACAACTGCTCATACTGCGGATTTTCCCGCGATGCCGACATCCTGCGCACCACGCTCACCGTCGATCAGGTCGTGCGCGAGGCGAAACACCTCCATGCCCTCGGTTTCCGCAGCATCCTGCTCGTCGCCGGAGAACACCCGAAATTCGTCTCGGACGGATATCTCCAAGCCTGCCTCGACGCGCTCAAACCCTTCATCCCCACCCTCGCCATCGAGGTCGGCCCGATGGAAGACGCGCAATACTCCGAAATCGTCGCCCACGGCGCGGAGGGGCTGGTCGTCTATCAGGAAACCTACAACCGCGAAGTCTATCAGACCCTCCACACCGCCGGACCGAAACGGAATTTCGATTGGCGTCTCAATTGTCCGGAACGCGCCTATGCCGGTGGTTTCCGCCGCATCGGAATCGGTGCCTTGTTCGGTCTGGCCGATTGGAAAAGCGAGGCGATCGCCCTCTGCGCCCACTTGGAATACCTCTACAAACATTGCTGGAAAGCGCAACTCACCGTCGCATTCCCGCGCATGAGACCCTACGCCGGAAACTACACCTACACACCGGACCCCGCGCTTTTCCTGCCTGATAAATCGTTTGTCAGGCTGATCACGATTTTCCGCATCCTTTTTCCGCAGGTCGGCATGGTCGTCTCCACCCGCGAACCCGCGCCGCTCCGGGATGCCATCGCCACCCTCGGCGTCACCCACATGTCCGCCAACGCCCGCACCGAACCCGGCGGATACACCGGCGCCGGCGCAGACGACCTCCACCTGACCGTCAAGGGCCGCCGCGTCGAACTGGAAAAAAAATCCGGCTGCGAAACCGCCACCGAACAATTCAAAATCAGCGACACCCGCAGCGCCGCCGAAATCGCCACCATGCTGCGCACCCAAAACCTCGACCCCGTCTGGAAAGACTGGGACGAAGCCCTGCTCGCAAGCACCTAAGCGCACAACAAACGCCTGGCGACATCTTCTCACCCAAAAGCCTAGCCCTGCGACTTACAAATCCTGCTGACGATCGTCCGAATAATTTGCTAACAGGAAAATGAGCGGGAGTAGGGGCTAGCGTGGTGGAAAAACCACCCAATCCGACACCCTCCCCCAACTTAGAGCCTGTCAGAATATGGCCAAAGGCAGGGGCACGAATTGCCTGGCGGCCATGCGGGATGCGCTTCGCGGTTGGACAGCGCCGCTACAAGCGGCCAAGGCATTCCGGGCGGTCCTCTTAGGCAGGGATCCGACCTCCGGGCGGTCCGCGAGAATGAGGTATGAACGATCAGCCAAGAGTCGATTTAAAGCATTTCCATGATCGCCCGCGTTCACCCTCCATTCGCTGGACCGCCCGGAGGTCGGTCCCTGCCATTTTTAGGATAGACTCTCACAAATCCTGCTGACGATCGTCAGCAGGATTTGCTAACAGAAGTTCAGCAAGAGCTGCAGAGACGGTGGCGTTCCAGTAAATGGCGAGCCGGTTGCGAATGCGGGAAAAAATCCGCCATCCGCGTCACAGCAGGTCCGGGCGGTTGCGCCGGGTGCGGGCGAGGGATTGTTCCTCTTTCCATGCTTGGATTTTGCCGTGGTGGCCGGATATCAGGACATCGGGCACCGTGAGGCCGCGGAACTCGATCGGGCGGGTGTATGCCGGTGCTTCGAGGCGGTTGGGATTGGAAAACGATTCGTCCAGCGGCGAGCGTTCGTCGCCCAGCGCGCCGGGCAGCAGGCGGATGACGGCGTCACACAGCACGGCGGCGGCCAGCGCACCATTGGTTAGAATGTAATCGCCGATTGAAATCTCGTCGTCGACCAGCGTCTCGATCACCCGGTGGTCCACGCCTTCGTAATGGCCGCAGAGGATCAGCAGGTGTGAAGCGGCTGCCAACTCACAGGCGAGCGCCTGTTTCAGCGGTTTGCCCTGCGGAGTCATCAGGATCACGCGGGTATCCGGTTTGCGCAGCGCCTCCACGGCAGCGAACAGGGGTTCGGGTTTGAGCAACATCCCCTGCCCTCCTCCGCACGGGGTGTCATCCACGCGGCGGTGTTTGTCCTCGGACCAATCGCGCAACTGATGACAACCAATTTCCACCAACCCCGCCTGCCGGGCACGCTGGATGATCGAGTCGCTCAACGGGGCCAGCGCCACTTCCGGAAACAAGGTGACGATATCGATTTTCATGCACCGGTCTCACCCGCGATGATGTCATCCAACGTCTGGCGCGCACGGATGACGGAAGAACTGTTTCCTGAAACCAGGATTTCCGCAGGCAGCGGACGCGAGTTGTAGTTAGATGCCATCGCGAATCCGTAGGCACCGGCGGACATCAGGGCGATCACATCACCGGGTTGGAAATCCGGAAGTTCGCGATCCTGACAGAAAAAATCGCCGCTCTCGCAGATCGGACCGACGACATCCACGGTGACCTTGGCATCCGACGATGGTTCCTGAAGCGGGACGATTTCATGATGCCCTTCGTAAAGCACGGGGCGAATCAAGTCGTTCATGCCAGCATCGACGATCTTGAAGGTCTTGGCCGAGCCTTTTTTCTCGTAGAGGCAGCGGGTAAGCAGGACACCGGCGTTTCCTACGATCAGGCGGCCGGGTTCGACGAGGATTTTCAATCCCAGATCTTGAAGGCGGGGCACCAGCGCGTGACCGTAGCGCTCGATGGAAAGCGGAGCATTGTCCTGCGCTTGGTTGCTCCACCACGCCACATCGCCGGAGGCCAGCGAGCCTTTGTAAATGATACCGATACCACCACCGATCGACCAGAATTCGATCCCATGGCGCTCTTTGAGGCGTTTCACGAGAGGCTTCACTTTTTCAACCGCCTCGATGAAAGGATCGATCGAAGTGAGCTGCGATCCGATGTGCATTTGCAGGCCGCGGAGACGGATGTTAGGAAGTTCGCGGGCGGCACGATCGTAAAGCCCATCGATGGCCTCGAAATCGACGCCGAACTTGTTCTCGGATTTTCCGGTGGAAATGTATTTGTGGGTCTTAGCGTCCACATTCGGGTTCACGCGCACCGCGACCGGGACGATCACGCCGAGTTCGCCCGCCACTTGGTTGATGTAGCGCAGTTCTTCCTCGCTCTCGACATTGAACGAATAGATTCCCTGTTGGATGGCATACACTATCTCGTCACGGGTTTTTCCAACTCCTGCGAACGTGCAATGTGCCGGATCACCGCCAGCCTTGATCACGCGGAACAACTCGCCGCCGGAGACGATGTCGAATCCAGCGCCCTTTTCTGCCAACAACCGCAACACGGATAGATTGGAATTCGCCTTCACCGCGTAAGCCACTTCGTGCTCCACTCCACCGAGCGCCGCATCGAGGCGCTGGAAATGATCGAGAATCGTCCCTGCGGAATAAACGTAGAGCGGTGTGCCATATTGGTCCGCCAAAGTGGTCAAATCGACATCCTCGCAGTGGAGTGAACCGTTTTTATATGAAAATCCGTGCATCGCGGGACGGGAATAACCAGCGGATGAACCTGGGTAAAGAAAGAAACCCGTATTTGGGCTTCTGTTCGGCGAACGAGCCTCTGTGATTCCGACGTTCTCATTGCACCGGACGCGAATTAGGCTATGGATACCGCATGCAATTGAAATTCCTCGCCACCCTGACCGTTTTTTTCGGCCTGGCCATCACCGGAGCCATGGCCCAGCGGGCGGTTCCAATGCCGTCCCCTCCCCGCTTGCCGATGAGCGTGGTCTTTCAGGGAGAATCGAAGTTTTTCGCCATCGTGGCCAAAGCAGAACGGGAAAACTGGCGGGCACTCCCGCTCGGTGAGCGAACCATCCGCGTCGCGCGGGAAATGGTCGGCACCCCATACGTCAACTACACGCTGGAAGTAGACGACCGCATCGAGTCTCCGGTGGTCAATCTCAAGGGCTTGGACTGCTGGACGTATTACGAGAACGCCCTGGCGATCGCCCGCATGCTGCGCTACAAGCCGGCTGCTTACAAACCCACGGACATGCTGCAGATGGTGGAAATCGAGCGCTATCGCAACGGCGTCTGCACCGGCAACTACCTGAGCCGCATGCACCACCTCGAAGAAGTCTTTAACGACAACCAGCGCCGCGGATACGCCGTCAACGTCACCGCACGCATTCCGGGTGCGGCCAGGCTGGAACGTGAAATCCGCGAGATGACCGTACAATGGAAAAACTACCGTTATCTGCGCGCCAATCAGTCGTTGATCGAGCCGATGGGCAAAATCGAGGCCCAAGTCTCACGGCTGCCGGTCTATCACATTCCGAAGGACAAAGTGCGTGCCGCCGAGGCATACCTCCAGAATGGCGACGTTTGCGCCATCACGACCAACGAGGTGTCAGGATACACCTCGCACGTGGGCCTGATCGTCCGGATCGGAAACCGTGCCTATTTCTCACACGCCACCTCGGACCGGGAAAAAGGCCACATGGTCATCATCGACCGCCCGATTTCCGATTACGTGAACGGTGCGACCAAACACGCGGGAATCATCATCTACCGCCCGTATGACGTGCCCCCCTCGCCGCTCTGGAAAAACTCGATGGCTGGGAGATAACTGCAATTATTCAGGAGATGGGGTGAACTGAGAACAGAAAAACAAACATCTGTGATCAGGCCAAATATGGATTGGAGTCAACCTCCCGACCGATCGTAGTGGCCGGGCCATGACCTGAAAGGACCCGTGTAGCGGGCGGCAGGATCAGCAGGTGGCGGGCAATCCCATCCAGCAATTGTTGGGTGCTGCCGCCGGGTAGGTCGGTGCGACCGATGGAACCGGCAAACACCGTGTCACCCGAAAAGACCACACCCTCGGCAGGAACATAAAACGTCACCGAATCCGTGGCGTGACCGGGCACATGGGCCATGGAGATTTCCAACGCCGCCAGACGTAGCGGCTGTGACAGGTCAAGCAGTGAGTCGATCGCATAAGGATCCACGGAAATCGGCATCCCCCAAGCGCGGGCAGCGGATTCCAGCGTGAGCTCCTGAGAATAAAGGGCAAAGGCATGAAGCCGCGCCCCCATCGCACCAAGCGCGGCGGCATCCATGACATGATCGTAATGCTGGTGAGTAAGCAGCACATCGTCCACCCGCACACCTTTCTCTTGGATCCAGTCAGCAATGCCTTCCGGGGCGTCGATCAGGAAATTTCCAGCGGGCGTCTCGACCAGATAGCCGTTGGTTTGCGTGAACCCGCCGGTGTAGGATGTGATTTTCATGAAAAAATGGAAGCTCCGCGCACAACTTGAACGATCCTCCGCGTATTGGCAAAGGGGAAACCTCTCATTTTGTCCGACCTAATCGAAGCTTGACAAAGTGGGGATTTCCGGCTTGCCTCCGGCGTCTTGCGAAGGTGGCGAATTGATTTTTGTCACA
The DNA here is from genome assembly GCA_903906515.1 of Akkermansiaceae bacterium. Lineage (GTDB taxonomy): Bacteria > Verrucomicrobiota > Verrucomicrobiia > Verrucomicrobiales > Akkermansiaceae > Luteolibacter. The sequence continues at coordinate 4,305 of CAIVKO010000238.1, read as the reverse complement.
ATCCCCTGTCACTGGAACCCAAATCCTCACACTCAACTCGAATTACCCACTTACATGGACTGGACATCACCCCTTTGGTATGCGTCATACATTCTAGTTCTAATCGGGCTGGCTGGCTACGGTTCCCACCGCCTGACGATCGTTTTCCTGTATCTCAAGCACGCGCGTAACCATCCTAAACCCAAGGAGTTATTCAAGGATTTGCCCTTGGTAACGGTGCAACTTCCGGTGTTCAATGAAATGCACGTGGTCGACCGCCTGCTTGATTCGGTCGCTGCTCTCGACTACCCCCAGGACAAGTTGCAGATCCAACTTTTGGACGACTCGACAGATGAAACCGTGGGCATTTGCCGGGCCGGGATCGAGCGCTTGAAAGCCCGCGGTTTTGATGCCGAGCACATCCACCGCACCGACCGCACCGGATTCAAGGCCGGCGCCCTTGAAAACGGCACCCACTTTGCAAAAGGAGAATATCTGCTCATTCTGGACGCGGATTTCGTCCCCAATCCGGACCTCCTGCAAAAAACCATCCACTACTTCACGGATGACAAGATCGGTATGATCCAAACGCGCTGGGGCCACCTGAACCGGACCTTCAACGTCCTGACCCGCATCCAAGCGATGTTCCTCGACGGCCACCTCGAACTGGAACAAACCGCACGCAACCGCTCCGGGCGCTTCTTCACCTTCAATGGCACAGGCGGCATCTGGCGCAAGTGCTGCATCGCCGACGCCGGCGGCTGGGAACACGACACCCTCACTGAGGACATGGACCTCAGCTACCGCGCCCAACTCAAGGGCTGGCGCTTCATTTTCCTCAACGACGTGGAAACCCCGGCGGAACTTCCGGTGGACATGGATGGATTCAAGAGCCAGCAACACCGCTGGACCAAAGGCTCAATCCAAGTCTGCAAAAAAGTCCTCCCTGCCATCTGGCGCGCCAAAGTGCCGCTCTTCATCAAAATGGAGGCCACCGCCCACCTCACCTCGAATTTCGCCTACTTGCTGCTCATCGTGCTTTGTTTCCTGATCTACCCGAATCAACAATGGCAGCCGGATTTCGGGCCTTTCACCTACTATATCATCAATGTGCCGATCTTCTTCTTCTCCTCGGTTTCAGTGATCGTCTTCTACATGGTTTCCCAAAAAGCCCTTAGACCCGGCACTTGGTGGAAGGAAATCCCCTACCTTCCCCTGCTACTCGCCCTCGGCATCGGGATGTCCATCAGCAACGCCAAGGCCGTGATCGAAGCCCTCCTGAACCACGAGACAGCCTTCGTCCGCACCCCGAAATACGGCATCGGCCAGTCCAAGCGCGCCGACTGGAAAAAGAGCAGCTACAAGGCCATCAAGAGCCTCACCCCATTCGTCGAACTGCTCTTTGGATTCTTCTTCCTCTTCGTGGTCGTGGAAGCCGCCATGCGAGGAAGTTGGACTTCCACGATTCTTTTGCTTCCATTCCCGGTCGGATTCTTTTACACTTCCTTATCTTCTTTGGCCCGCATGTTGCCAACCGGCACCACGCCCGCTGAGGAGAAGGCTGTAAACCGCAACTTTCCGTGAAATAATCATGACCGGACTCCCGTCACGCTTCCTACTCGTTTCGGCCCTCAGCCTTCTGGCCTTGTTGGGCTTCACCAGCTGTGAAAGCACCAATTTCAGCAAGGATACACGCAACAAGATGATCGTCAGCGTGAGCGATCAGAAAATGCTGCTCGTCCGTGATGGCAGCCCGATCAAAACCTACAAAATCTCGACTTCCAAATTCGGTGTGGGTGACAAGCCCAACAGCAACTGCACCCCCCTCGGCCGGATGCAGGTCGCTAAAAAAATCGGTGACAAGATTCCTCTCGGCAGTGTCTTGAAAAACCGCCGCCCCACAGGAGAAATCCTCAAACCGGACGCACCTGGCCGCGATCCCATTGTCTCACGCATCCTCTGGCTCAATGGCACCGAAGCCCGTAACAAAAATGCCTTCCGCCGGACCATCTACATCCACGGAACCGCCGAGGAATGGCGGCTTGGCTCACCCGCCTCCTTCGGGTGCATCCGCATGGGTAGCCGCGATGTCTGCGATCTTTACAACCGCATTGGCTTCGGCGCGGACGTCTTCGTGATCCGCGGATCCCTCCAATCCAAAAAGTCCAATCAAGCCTCCGCCTCCGCCGGAATTGCCGCCAACAAAACAAATGGCTGAGATTCCTGAAAACAGGAGCTTGACACCGGCATCCGATTCCCTATTTTCCCCCGCCCGCCTCCCGGCGATTGATTTTTAAAGATACAAACATGGCCAATCACAAATCCTCGATCAAACGTTCGCGTCAAACCATCGTCCGGACTGAGCGCAACCGTGCGGAAAAAAGCCGCATGAAGACCCTTCGCAAGAAGACCCTCACCGCCATCGCAGCAGGCGACAAGGACAGCGCCGCCAAGGCCAGTGCCGAACTCTCCTCCGCAGTGGACAAGGCAGCGAAGCGCAATGTCATCCACCCGAACAAGGCGGCCAACCTCAAGAGCAAGACCGCCAAGGCCCTTGCCGGAATCGCCTGATTCCCCATCCGGACCCCGGTCGTTTCCGGTAGTCCCAGAAAAATGAGCGGACCGGGTTACCGGGGCCGCTTTTTTCATCGCCACCATGCCAGAATCCCCACCACCCAACCGCGCCGCCACGGCCGAGAAAATCGCTACAAACCCATCAGGCTACAAGGTCTGCGAGGGGTGCGACTCGATTGTGGGAAAAGGAGCGGACCTTTGCCCGAACTGCCACAGCTACCGCTTCGACAACACACCGGAACGTGTCGTCCTTCAGGCACGCATCTTAGGTGCCCGCCGACAAACCTCGGTCACCGCCGGTGATCTAGGCTAAAATCGCTAAATTTTCTCCCCCCGTTTGACCACCATGTCCTCTTCCATCGCATTCAAAGAATGGCAGGTCGTCTGTGATGCGCTCGCATCCGGCCGCCAATCGATTCTCCTCCGCAAAGGCGGCATCCACGAAGGCCGCGCGGGCTTCTCGTTCGCCCATGAGTCATTTTTCCTATTTTCCACCCGCTTCCACGCCTTGGAGGAACAAGTCCGCGAGGGAGAAGTGAAAGTCATGCCCGAGTGGCAAATCGGTGAACCCATCACCATCACCCACCACGCCGAGGCGCTCTGGGCCGTCACGCTCACTGATTGGGAAAAAGTCGCCGCACTCGAATCCCACCACATCTACTCCGAGAAGACGGTGCGGGATCGCTTCGATTGGGAGGGCAAAGGCATGGCCTCCGGCAGCATCCACGTCGCCTTGGTGCGCGTGCGCAAACTGGCACAACCGTGGGAATTCCCCTACGAGGCAGGCTTCGGCGGCTGCCGCAGTTGGATCAAGCTTCCGCAACCGCCCGCCGATTGGCTGGAAACCGCCCAACCGGTCATCGACGACGAGTCCTTCGCGGGTTTGAGCAGGACGAGTGCTCCTGTAGCGGCGTGTCTATGACCGCCGCTGATTGCCCCCGAAGGCGGGGGTCTCAAGAAATGCCAAAGAAGAGCTTCTCACATCCCATCGACAACGACGCTCATAGAGCGCCGCTACAAGCTGCCACCCAAAAAAAATCTTTTTTCGAATAATTTCCCCTAGCGTGTCTCTGAGATGTGGGTAAAATACCCAAACGTATCTGACAACCCGAACACCCCAACCGAACTATACCAAACTTATGAAACTGTATCTCAGCGCCATCTGCGCTTCATTGATGATCGCCCCGTTCTCCTTCGCCGCCGATTGTGGCAAATGCAAAAAGGACGATGGCTGCGATAAGGAGAAAAAGGAAGAAACGGTCCTCGTCGCCGATTGCGGTAAGTGCAAGAAGGACGCCGACAAGGATAAGGAGAAGAAAGAAGGCACCCTTCTGACCGATTGCGGCAAGTGCAAGAAGGACGCCGACAAGGACAAGGAGAAAAAAGAAGGCACTCTTGTAGCCGATTGCGGCAAGTGCAAGAAGGACGCCGACAAGGATAAGGAGAAAAAAGAAGGCACCCTTGCTGCCGGTTGCGGCAAGTGCAAGAAGGACGACGCCGACAAGGACAAGGAGAAGAAAGAAGGCACACTCGCCTGATTTCACAGCTTCACACTGAATATTCATGCGAAAAACCGCCGGATTACCTCCGGCGGTTTTTTCTTTCCAAGCAAGGACTGACCCGAATGGCGCTAACTTAAGGGTCGTTTGGGGTGATTTCATTTGCGGGTTTCTTGTAGCGGGAGCGATGGCTGATCTCGATCATTTGATGCCGGGAAACATTGAGTAGCTGGTGCGGCTTTGGTCTTCGTTT
>CAIVKO010000237.1 GCA_903906515.1 Akkermansiaceae bacterium | reverse complement strand
TTGGCGGTGTGCTCGGAGCACGGCACTATGTTCCGGGACTCGATCTGGTTGGCACGCCTCGTCTCGATCTCGTGCTCTGCTCCAATCGTATGGATAACGCGGACGATCTCGTTCGTCGCCTCGATCCAGCGCTCAAGCCAGCCGAACGAGGCGAGCTTGCCCGGATCGTGGTCCACACGCTCTATCGGCCTGTCAGCTTCTTCGACAAGGATGGGAAAGGCGACAGCTACGCCGATGAGGTGGAATGTCTTCTCGATCTCCATGATGCCCGCTTGGAACAACAGGCCATGGAGTTCCTGGAAAAACTCAGTCCACGCACACGACTATGAACCAGATCTCGCCCACCAAAGTTCTATCAGAAGTTGCCGCAGCCGTGCCTGCCTCGTGTCGGGAAAATATCGTCGTCATCGGCAGTCTGGCCGCGGGCTTTCACTTCTTCAAAAACGATCCATCCAAAGCCGTCCGCACCAAGGACGTGGATTGCGTGCTGGCTCCATTTCATGCCGCCGTCGGTGCAGGCCAGGCCATCACCCGTCAGCTTCTTGATGAAGGCTGGCAAAGGCGTATGCCACTCGATGGAGCCGAAGATCAAGAACGACTCCTGGAACCTCTTCCGTCCCTGTCCGCAAGGCTCCCGCGAGGGACGCATCGTCCTCGTCCAGTTCAATTCCATGGGCGATCCGGAAAACGGTGGGCGATTCACCGTAAAAAAATACCACTCCGCCAAAACCGTCTCCGAAAACGCCTGGCAGCACGACCGTATCGAACTGTTGCCCCTTAACCCGGACTATACCCCCATCTCCGTAGCCCCCAACGAAGGTTCGGAGATGGTGGTGGTGGGCGAGTGGGTGGCGTCAATTGGTTGAATCAGGGACCGGAAGGGAGATGACGGTCCGTTGACTATGCTTCAGCCGGGCGGTTCTTGGATTCTCTACACAACGGGTAGAGAATCTGATCCTGCCCCTCAGGTGATTCTCGACGCGCCGCGTATAGAATTGAACACACCCTGTGCCCCCTTCCTGAAAAGTCGTGAAATATTCCTAATTCGTTCGTTTTGAGATGGTATGACTGTGCCAGGATCTGTCTAATCGTCGTGTCGTGCGGTATTTCAGAATGCCGCAAATCTCCGCATGAAACCAGAGCAACGAACCCGTCAGGAAAAAATCGACATCCAGCTCGGCCTCGCCGGTTGGTTGATTGGTATTCGGCGCTTGATTCGGCCGGGATGGGCGGGCCAAGGAAACCGGCCCGAATCCTGTCACAGCCTGCGGCAGAATGGGATTCGCCCGGCGCAGGGACATCAGAGCCTCGAATTCTTGCACGGCTTGTGCAAGAAACCCCATCCCTCGCCTCGCAACCTCAAATACATGCGGGCTTTCGCCGAAGCCTGGTCCGGCGGGGTATTTGTGCAGCTGGCTGCTGCACAAATGGGCGGAAATCCAATTGTGCAAGTAGCCCCTGCACAATTGCCTTGGAACCATCACATCGGCGTCTCCGGCCATGGCACCCGGCTGAAGCAGGAGTTGAGGAGATATTCAGCCTTTTCATATCTCCCACGATTTTGTGAGCTAACGCACCGCTGATTCCCCAATGTCCACCCGTTTTTTCACCAACCACGGCGCGCAAACGCTCTTCGCCAAGTTTCAGGGAGTTTTCGCTTCCAATAAGGACTTGGCGGCGTTCGATGCCTTGGTCGGCTATCTGCGCTCCTCCGGGTGGTTTGCAGTCCGGCCGATGTTGGAACGCGTTCCGGAAATCCGGATACTCGTGGGGATCAATGTCGATTCACTGATCGCCGACTACCAGAAACGCGGCCTGCTTTTCCACGGAGCTGAAGGTGAAACCCTTTCCCAGATCAAGGCCAGCCTCCTCAAGGACATCGAGGAGGCGGAATACTCGCCGCAGGTTGAAAAGGGCATCCTCCAGTTCATCGACGACGTCTCGACCAAGCGCATCCAGGTCCGTGCCCATCCGACGAAGAATCTCCACGCGAAAATCTACATTTTCCGCCCGGAAGGCTTCAACGAGCACAAACCCGGCGCGGTCATCACCGGCTCTTCCAACCTCACCGAAGCCGGACTTGGTGTCCGCGGCCCGGAATCGAATTACGAGTTCAACGTCCTCCTTCACGATTTCGACGACGTCCAATTCGCCACCAGGGAGTTCGAAGCGCTCTGGAAAGAGGCCGTCGATGTCTTGCCGAAGGACATCAAGGAAGTCGCAGCCAAGACTTACCTCGGCACTGAGATCTCACCCGCAGCACCACCGCCACCACCCTCCCCATGACCGCCAAACAACAATTATTCGATCAAGTCCTCGGCGGCCTCAAGGAACGCAGCGCCTATTTTTCCCGAGACTCCATCCAAGCCGCTGCTGAATTATTAGCGGGTCTGACGCTGAAGCGCCCCACGCTCGCGGTCTATCTGAATCAAGCCGTCAAACAAGGTCTCATCCACGACGCCGGGCGTGAGTGGTATTCGCGACTGGTGGAGCCGGTGAAGCTGGATTTGCACACGTGTGCAAAACTCGTGCGTGAAGTGGAGAAGGTCTTTCCCCTGCTCGACTTTATCGTTTGGAGCACCGCCCAGCTCAACCCATGGATGCACCACCTGCTGGGTAAGCCGGTGCATTTCCTCCATGCCCCGCGTGAGGCGCTGGAGACCGTTGGAGAAGCGCTTCGCGACAAGGGTTGGGAGGTCGCCGTGAATCCGGGCAAGCTGGAAGCGGCGAATGCCGTCCGGCCCGGGGAGAAAATGGTGGTGCTCCGGCCCCTGCATTCCAAGCACGTGACGCCCAGCGGTCGTCAAATGGCGGTGGTGCAGGTTTTGGTCGAGTTGCTGGTGGAAACGAGCGAGCTGGCGCTGATGGACGAGTCCGAGGCACGGGCCGCATTGGTGCAGGTCGCGCTTTCCGGGCTGGTGCAAGTTCCCCTGGCCCAAAGGTTTGCGGGATTCAAGCGGGTGGTTCTCCCTGATTTCGAGAAAATTAAGTAACGCCACAAAAATGAAAAATGTGGCGTTGATTAACTCAATAAATTGGCGCCGGAGATTCACGAAAACCGTCAATCCTTAACGATCACCCCCAATGTTCCCGAAGCATGCGTTCGAACAGGACTGGCTCAAGCGCCAGGCGAAAACCATGGGCGGCTGTGCCCCGCAGATTCTGGAACGCTGCGTCCACGCCCTGACGCTTCTGGGGCACTTACAGGAATCCGGGCTGCCCTTCGTGTTTCGCGGCGGCACCTGCATCCTTCTTCACCTGCCGGAAATCCACCGGCTGTCCATCGACATCGACATCATTTGCGCGGTGACGGGCAAGGAACTGGAGTCCGTGCTCGAAGCGGTCGGCAAACGCGCGCCATTCAGCCGGCACGAAGAATCTGTCCGCGATGGGGACCGGCTGCCAAGACGCCGGCACTTCAAGTTTTTCTACCCCTCCGCACTCAACGTGAACGAATTCGCGCCTCCCAGCGTGATGCTCGACGTGGTCGAAGATGCCGACGTGATCCACAAACTGGAATCCAAGCCCATCACGACCGGATTTCTGGAGGCCGAGAACGAAATCCAAGTGAGGTTGCCCACGGTGGACAGTCTACTGGCCGACAAACTGACGGCATTCGCTCCCAGCACCACTGGGGTTCCCCTGCGGAAAAGGGATGGCGCACCCGGCGATGTCGTTCAGGTGGTGAAGCAGCTTTTCGATGTGGGGATCTTGTTCAATCACGCCATAGACGGCGCCGATGTTCAGGAAACCTACGATCGCGCCCAAGCCCAGGAGGCGAACTACCGAGGCGGCATCCATTCGCGGGAAGCGACACTGGAGGACACCATCGCCCACTGCATCGCCGCCAGCCCGCTCAAGCCCAAGGTTCAGAACACCTTTCCGGAACATGCCTTGCTGCGCGACGGCTATCTGGGGATGAGGGGACATCTCACCCGGAAATTCACCGAACAGGACTTCCGCACCATGGCGGCCCGCGCCGCCGTCCTTGCCGCCCACCTCCGGACGGGAAGCGTCATCGACTTCGAATCCGTGCGATATACCGGAAGCAAGGAGCAGATTGATGCCCTGCCCGCTGGATCATTCAACAACACCCCTTGGGATTGGGCCGATGGCCTGCGGCAGGTGAATCCGGAAGCCTATCATTATTGGCTGGCAGCGTCGCGATTGCAGGGAATCGGCGCGAAGGAATTAAAACTTTGATTTTTCGAGGAGCACTTTCATGAAATACCATTTGAGAGATCGAGTTCCCGACTCGGCGATGTTGCTCAAGATTGGGCCATCCGAAGGAACCCAAGCTGAAAACCGCCGGACAAATTCGCTTAGATTGAAAGCGAATGCATGAATACCTCTAAAGCTATTGAAAATGAATAGATTGCGCCAATCTAAAGCTTCGGATGCTTTTCGATCTTAGATTGGTTCAGCTTGGGAAATGCAGAAAATCACATCATGACCCGACCCGACCAAAACTATGTTTCCGCCAAGCCCTGCCTTCTCTGCGTCTCCCCGCGTAAGGAGGAGCAACGCTTCCGCAGCGAGGCGGTAAATTTTGCCCTGACCATCTGCAACTGGCTCATGGGCATCCAGTCTGTCGGCCTGTCGGCGGTTCTTCGTCCAATACCCCAACATTCTCCAGACAGTGTCTGGTAAATCTCTCGCCCAAACACCGCTGCTCCTGCCGATTCTCCAGATATCCGCGGTGAAATCGTAGGCAATGATGTTCGAATTTTTCCTCATACCATGGCCGCCCTCGACTACGATACGCTCCACCTCCTTCAAAAGGAGCATCCGTCCTGGCGCTTATTGCGCTCGGATCA
>CAIVKO010000236.1 GCA_903906515.1 Akkermansiaceae bacterium | reverse complement strand
TGGGTATCCCATGGCGGTGTGATGGTTGATTTGTTTGAGTTCTAGCGCATATACTAGAACTCAAATCACGAATGGCAATCAAAAAAATCAGCAAAAAGGCAAAAAACTAGATCACCAATCTAGAAATAACCAAACTCCAGACTGGGACTGCAAGTCCCAGCCACTATTTGAAAATTTGAAATTTACGGTCAATGGGCATGGTACACATCGAGACGCGGCTACATTTTCTCAGCTTTTCAGCTTTTTAGAATTTAAGCTTTTATTTTCCTGACGCTACCGCCCTTGGTCGGATCGGTGCGGGAGCTCCGAAAACCAATGTGGGTGGAATCTGAATGGGTCAATTCAAACCGATAGATGTGCGGGTGTCACGGAATAAAAGTTCATAAAAAGATGATGTGCCGCAAAAGAGCGCAAAGAACACAAAGTAAAAAGATTAGGGATTTTTCATCCGCTGGCAGCGTCCGGATTACCAGGCCCCCTCTGCACAGTATGCCGCGTTTGATGCTCTATTCGGGGCCTTCAACCTGATCCAGGGGGGATTCACTGCAAAACTGTTGTATGATGGCGTCACCCCGTTGGGCCGTGGTGTTTCCAATAACGTTTCCGGATGTGTTCTCCGATGCGGAATTTCCACCAAAGGCGGCGAAAAACGGGAATGCGTTCATAGAGCGTGTCGAGAATGCCATAGATGCTCTTGGGTCGTATCAAGAGGAAGTTGCGCACGGTCCATTCTTCGGTTAGCCAGGTTTGTTTGTATTTGGTATCGGCCGAGACATGGATGGGGCCTAGGTAAATTCCACGGAGTCGGGAGGCGGCGGTATCGTCGAGGGTGAATTCGGTGAGCAAATTGCCGGGTGAGTATTTTTTGTAGGTTTCGTCATAGCCGCGGACGCATGGGTAATAGAGACCGCCGGGGTATGGGTCCACAAAACCAAACTCGAACGCAATATCCGTCGAGTTGCTGCGGAGAAGGTAAACACGCAGGAGTCCGGCTGTCCGCATGGCGGCAAGCAGCGATAGAAGGGACGGACGCACCGCAGGGTGGAGAGGGCTGTGAATGCTGTCACGCTGCCAACACCGCTCAAAGGCTGAGGTCAGCACGGTTTCAAGGGCATCTCTTGGCATGTCCGTGCGGGCGACTTCCATCATCTCAAGCGAGCCAAGGTTCCGGAGTTGGTTGCGTGCGCGGCGTTGGTTATTCTGAAAATTGCTGCTGCGTCGGGCAAGATAGGCGCTGGACCCACCGGTGGCGTCTATGTAGGCGTCCGTGGAGGATTTTCCTTCACGAATGCGCCAGTGTCGGGCGGCGGCGGCGGAGCGCACGGCTGTTTCCAACCATGTGTGCGCGGGGTTGAGGAAATTGAGGAACAGGGCTTGCCATTTGAGCGCGTCGAGCGCCAGGTCTAACAAGAGTCCGATATCGCCCGGATCCGGAGCGGGATGGGCCACCGCCACGAGGCAGGCCGGATGGGCGGCTGATATGTGGGGTGTCAGGGAAAGCAGGCGGATGGGGACGAGGACCGCTGGGCCGGCATCCGTTTCCGAGTTGAAGACCAACCCGGCGTGGAGGTCGCGGCCGGTGGCTAGCAAGCCGACGGCAAGTTGGTTGCGAGGGCAGCGCCAACATCCATCGATCCATGCGGGATGATGGAACGGGGTGATGGGCACGACCGAGCGGTTCAACAGATCAAGCCACGCATCATGCCACGGGAGAAAATCATCGGCTGTGGTGATCCAGTGAATTTCGGCAGCCATAAGGGTGATATGGTTAGAGAGGAACACCGGGAGCCGCTAGCCGCATTTGGCTGGCTACGCTCCTAATGATTTTCGGTAAACTTCTATCACTTCCGTTGCGGTGCGGCTCCAGTGAAAACGCGCGGCATTGGCGAGTCCCCGAAATTTCAGGGAAACGGTGAGAGTCGGATCCGTAGCTAAGGAAGTTAGAGCACGGCTGATGTCCGCGATGTTCTCGGGATCGACAACGAGGGCGGCATCGGCGACGACTTCTTCCAGCGCGCCGCGAGTGCTGCTGATAACCGGGGTTCCGCAGGCCATGGCCTCTATGGGCGGGAGCCCGAAACCTTCGAACAGGCTGGGATAAACCATGCAGCGGGCGGCGCGATAGAGGTTCGGGAGGTCTGCATCCGGCACAAAGCCGAGGAAGCGGATATCGCTCGCAAAGGGTGATGCCGCGGCGGCGGATTTGATCGCCTCGCAGCCATGCCAGTCGCCACCACCGAGTGCGAGTTGCCAGTTGGAACCGGTGGCTTTTTTGAAATCCACGAAGGCTTCGATCAGGCGGACATGGTTTTTCCCGGGATGTTCGAGGCGTGAGACGTAGAGGAAATATGGTGCGGTGAGTTGATGTTTTTCGGCGGTCCATGCGCTGGCGGCATCGATATCGCCAGGGGAAAACCGATCGTGATCGATGCCGTTGTGAATGACGTGCTGGCGGTTTTGCGGGATGCCGAAGAAGTTTTCGATATCACGGGCGGTGCAGTGGCTTACGGCGATGATTTCCTTCTGGGCGCGGGCGAGGGATTTCACCACGACCCGGCCATAGAACATGCGGGCAAAATCGTATTTTCCCTTCACATGGAATGGGGCGAGGTCGTGGATGGTTCCGACCGTGGGGCAGGGTGCGCTGTAAACGAGTCGGCGATAACTCGGCACGTGGAGGACATCGAGTTTCAGGTTGGCGGCGAGTTTTGGCAGTGTGAGTTGGTGCCAGAGGATGTTTTTGACCGGCGGCGCGGCGGCGCGCGGCACCGGGATGATGTGGCACGCTTCTTTGGCGAAGTCGAGATGTGGCAGTTCGTCTTCCAGCACGAACACACTCAAGTCCACGCGCCCGGCGCGGATCAATTCTCTAACCAAAGAAAAAACGTATTGGGCGACGCCGGAGCGTCCGCCTTGGATCATGGTGGCGGTGAGTCCAACCTTCATGGGGTGGCGATGGCGATAGCTTCCTCCAGAGTGTCGGCCTCCGTGAAGAGATTGCGGAGTTTCATGAGGTCCAGAGTGCTGAGCACGGTGGGTGACGCACCCATGAGGATGCACAGTCCTCCACGTTCGCGGGAAGATCTGGCAAAACGAACCAGTTTGCCCGTGCCGGTGCTGTCGAGGAAGATTGTGCGGGTCGCATCGAGGATGAGTGTGCGGTTTTCCTCGATTGGCCAGAGTGAGGCGTCTCTAGCGGCTAGCGCGTCCAGACGTTCCGGCAGCACGACGATCGGGGGAGAGGAAGTGTCCGACTCATGAGCGGGATCCGGCCTGGTGGGCGAGTTGGTGTCCGTGGTCTTGGGTGGAGGTTGGTTGCGAGGCCCCATTTTCAGCAATTGTTTGAGCAGCCCCGGGCCGACCACGCAGATATCCGTCCAGTAGCGTTTCGCCAAGCGCCTGGGTTCCTGAGCCACACGGAAAAACCATTCCAGACCGGTCTTGCGCATCCAGACCGGAGCGCGTTTCACGGCACCGGCGAGGAAGTCGATGGTCGCACCCACGCCGATGGCAACCGGCACGCCGGCTTCGCGGAAATTGAGAGCCAACCATTTTTCCTGTTTCGGACAACCGAAGGAAACAAACAACATGTCTGAATTGGATTCACGGATGCGACGGCAGATGTCCGCGTGATCCATCTGGTCCATCGGGGCGAAAGGCGGGGAATACATCCCGGCGATTTGGAGTCCGGGCCAGCGCTCCTTGATCTTGTCCTCGGCGACTGCCACCACCTCATCGCGCCCGCCGAGGAAGAACACACGGTGGCCATTGTCTTGGGCGAGGTCGAGAAGCAGGGGCACAAGATCGCTACCCGCAAGCCGTTCGGGGAGCGGGTCGCCCAGCCACTTGGACATCCAGATGAGCGGGGTGCCGTCGCAAAGGATGAGGTCGGCATCAATCAGGATGCGGCGCAACGTTTCATCCTCCTGCACCTGGGCCAGAAAATCGACATTTGCGGTCGCCAGCAGGTGCGGGGTGCGGCTGGCGATCATTTCACTGACGATTTCAAGCGCCTGGGTCGTATTCAACTGGTCTAACGGGACCCCCATCATCACGATCGGAGGGGGCAAACGGTGAGCCCACGGGCGCTGTGGAACAGCATCACGGCTCATTGCCTGGTTGCATGTGGAAATTGACATTCGACAAGTGGATTCAAAAATACTAATTCCACTGTAAATAGCAAGTCGGATCTTGCTCCCTTACAAATGAAGTCAAACCCAACCTCATCACAGTCCGGTCAGACAAACTCGCCGCTTCGAGTTGCGGTCATCGAGGATGATCGCATCATGCGGAGCTTGTTGGAGAAATTGATTGCGAAACAAGCAGACTTCCATTTGTGCGGGGCATGGGGCAGTGGTGAAGAGGCGCTTGCCGCACTGCATGCGCTCAAACCGGATGTGGTGGTGGTGGATTTGGAACTCCCGGGAATTTCCGGCGAGGACTGCATCCGTGCGATTTCCGCCATTCTCCCGGGTTCGGCTTTTGTCGTGCTCACCGTGCATGAGAACGCGGAGAGGGTTTTCAGCGCCCTCCAAGCCGGAGCTAACGGCTATCTTCTGAAGGGGTCTCCTTCGGCTGTCATTGTCAGCGGCATTCAAGCGGCCCACCGCGGCGGTTCTCCGCTCAGCCCGGAAATCGCCAGCATGGTGATCCGTGCCTTTCAACAAAATGGTGAAAAAAAACCGCCGATCCCGCTGCCCTCGCTTTCGCCGCGTGAGCGGCAGATCCTTGAGTTGCTAGCCACCGGCATGGTGCCCAAGGAGGCAGCCAGTGATCTCAATCTCAGCTATGAAACCGTGCGCGACTACTTGAAACAGATCTACCAGAAGCTCCACGTCCGCAGCCGGACCGAAGCGGTGTTGCGCTTCCTGGAAGCGGGCGAGCGGTGATCCAAGTCTATCTCAGTGTCGCTGAGAGGATGGCTCAATCCCCCTCAATTGAGGGGGTTGTTGCCCAAGATGAAACCTGCAACTCTACGAGCCTTGCACATGCTCACCCACAAGCTGTCAGACTCTACGTTGTCGCCCCCCCCCTACTCTTATCTTGCCGTTGATCGGACGAATGAGTATCAACTCATTTGCGTTCAATGAATCTCTCGGAACCTCACGCCGGAAATTCGTCCCAATCCCTAGAGGAATTGGGGGCTGGAAGGCTTTTCAAGCCTCTATTCAATGGTCTGCTGGCCGGCCTGGTGTTGCTGTTGGCGACGGGTGCGATGCTGTTGAATTTCCACCTCACCATGACCCGTCATGCGGAGGAGACGATGCGCAACTCCCTGCGCCGGGCGGCGTTGGCCTGCGCTCTGAGCATCGATCCCGAGGTGCACGCATCGCTCACCGATGCCGCACAGCAAGGATCGCAACCCTATCTGGAAGCCTGCAACCGACTGCGACTGGCCAAGGAAGCCATGGAAGGTCCCGAGAAATTCCATTTCGTCTATACCTGTGTCCTGCGTGGAGAGGCGGTTTATTTCGTTCTCGATCCAACGCCGGCCGGCGACTCCGATGGCGATGGTGTGGATGACAAGTCCCACCTGATGCAGCCATACCCCGAGGCCGATCCGGAAATGATCTCCACTCTGAAGACCGGTGAAGTCGTCGTGATGAAGGAACCGGAGAGCGACCGGTGGGGGACCTTTCTGAGTGGCTATGCACCGATCACCGATGCCGCGGGCAAGGTTATCGCAATGGCTGGAGTGGATATGGATCTGACGTTCTATCAGGGTGAAATCCACAGCATCAGGCTTGCCACATTGTTTGCCGCGCTCGGTTCGCTTTTGGTGTCAATACTCGCCGGCTACGGGGTGTGGCATCACGAACGGCGCTTGCATGCCGCCATCATCAGGCTGGAGGTGACGACCGAGGCCGCACAAGCCGCCAACAAGGCGAAGAGCCGCTTTCTGGCCACGATGAGTCATGAGATCCGCACTCCGATGAATGGAGTCATCGGCATGACGGAGTTGCTGCTCACCACCCCGCTCACGGCCGAGCAGCGCGACTATGCGCAGACGATCCAAACGTCCGGCGAGGGTTTGCTGTCCGTGCTCAATGACATTCTGGAATTTTCTAAAATCGAGTCTGGAACTCTGACGATCGATAGCGCACCGGTGCGCGTGGAAGAACTTGTGCGGGAGGTTGTGAAACTTTTCGTGTCGGAGGTTGGGGAGAAAGGTCTTCATCTGGAATCCTACATTTCACGAGGCACACCTGCCATAATTGATACGGATTCAGCACGTTTGAGGCAGATTCTTGTGAACTTGGTCAGCAATGCTGTGAAATTCACCAACGCGGGAAGTGTTTCCCTGTGTGTTTCTCCGGATCACATGGAGGATGGTCGTTCCTGCATTCGTTTCACCATCACGGACACGGGCATCGGTATCTCCAAGGAACAACAGAAACGGCTCTTCCAACCATTCTCGCAGGTGGACTCATCCAGCACCCGGCAATACGACGGCACCGGTATGGGGCTTGTTATTTGTGATCGCTTGTGTCGTGCGCTTGGGGGTCGTATCGAACTGGATGCCACACCCGGTGTCGGCAGTTCGTTTCATTTAGTGCTGCCCACCCCCACAGTGCCTGGCGAGGAACAGGCTGGTGACTTGTGTGTTTCTCCGGCATCAGCAGGTGCGGAGCCTTCTGTTGCACAGCCGAGCGTTGCTCTCGTCATTTGTGCCGATCGTCTGCTTCGCACGCTGCTTCGCAGGCGCTTGGAAAAACTAGGTTGGCAAGTCGCTGTTGCGGAAAACCTGGAGGAGGCGTTCGCGTCCGGTGTATCACCCGATCTGGTCGTATTTGACCTGACTTTGGTTTCCGGATCCGCCGCCACGTTTGCCGAAGAGGTGCGTCAGAGGTTTCCCATGGCACGGTATGCGGCGATAGATTCGGGGTTGTCTGCTGAGAATCGCGCTGCCGTTCATGCCTCCGGCGTCAGCACACTGCTGCCGCGCAACCCGTCGCTCGCCGACCTGGCTTCATTCTCTCCCAACTGATTTTCCAGATGAATGCATTCATGTGCATTTAATCATGGATTTTTTTAAATTATCTGGATACGATCATCCACAGTTAATCGTCTCATAAGCTCTGCCCACGTTATGGACTCCTCTCCTGCAGATCTGCCCGCTTCATCACTCACGCCCGATCTGCTTCAGGTCGCCCAGGTGCAGCAGATGGAGAACAGCGATTTGCAGCGCCTCGTTGCCAAACTCATCTCCGAACGGGCCCACCTGCTGGAGCAGTTTGCCGAGGCAAAGAAACTCGCTATTGTTGCCTCGCGCACGGATAATGCGGTCATCGTCACGGATGACGCCGGATTGATCGAGTGGGTCAACGAAGGATTTGTCAGAGCCACGGAATGGACACTCCCTGAAGTCATTGGGAAAAAACCGGGCGCCATCCTTCAAGGGCCGGACACGGATCACGCCACGGTCCGGCACATGGGAAATCATTTGGCCAAAGGCGAGGGGTTTAAGGCGGAAGTTCTTAATTATTCCAAAAGCGGGCGCAAATACTGGATCTCCACCGAGGTGCAACCGATTCGTGATGACTCCGGAAAAATCACCAATTTCATGGCGATCCAGAGCATCATTACCGACCGCAAGGAAGCGGATCGTGTGCTGCGTGAAACCAACGCCCTCCAGCGCGCCATGCTTGAGGGGGCCGGTTTGTCGATCATTTCCACCGATACGCATGGAGTAATCCAGCTTTTCAATCCTGCGGCCGAGCGGATGTTGGGATATTCCTTTGGGGAGGTGATCGAAAACAAAATGACGCCGTCGGTCTTTCATGACGCGGAGGAAGTGATCGCCCGAGCACAGGAGTTGAGCATCGAGCTCAACCGGGAAGTGAAGCCCGATTTTGAAACATTCGTGGTCAAGGCGGAACTCGGCCAACCCGACCAACGTGAGTGGACCTACATCCGCAAAGATGGGTCCCGGCTCCCGGTGCTGCTCTCCGTCACGGCTTTGTTCGATGACTGTGGCGGCATTAGCGGATATCTCGGCATTGCCACGGACCTCACCGAACGGAAACGCACCGAGGAGCATTTGCGAACCACTCTTTCCGAGGTCGAGTTGCTCAATCGTGTGATGATGACCCGTGAGGAACGCGTGCTTGAATTAAAACAAGAAATCAACTTAATGTGTCTTAACGTCGGGCAAGACGCTGCGTATCCCTCCGCCATCGGCACAATTCCAGAAATCTAACATTCAACCGAAAACACCTGATGTTGACATCCACTTGCCGTTGGACCGCGGAAACCGGTTGGAACATCCCCCCACTCCATCCCGGAGATCCCGGACTTGTGCTCTATTTCGGCGCCCCATCCCTGATGGATGGAAATGCCGCGCCGATCCACGAACTTGTCGCCAAATTTCCGAACTCCGTCGTCTGTGGATGCAGCACCGCTGGAGAAATCCTTGCCAGCCGGGTGCATGATGAATCCGTCGTCGCCGCGCTCGTTTGGTTTGATACCACCCGCGTGCGCGCTGTCGCTGAGCCCATCGCCAATAACGCGGATAGCATGGCTGTGGGCCGCCGCGCCGCCGCCGAACTTGATGCTCCGGATCTCAGGCATGTCCTCATTTTATCAGAAGGTTTGACCGTCAACGGCACGGCCTTGATGGCGGGTTTCCGTGAAGTGCTCGCGCCGAGCGTCGCCATCACCGGAGGATTGGCGGGAGACGGACCGCAATTCAAAAAAACTTTCGTGGGCCTGGGTAACAGCGTGAAGAGCGATCAGCTTGTCGCTGTTGGATTTTATGGCGAGGGGCTGGTTGTTAGCTATAGCTTCCGCGGTGGGTGGGAAGGTTTCGGTCCGCGCCGTCTCATCACGCGTTCGGAAGGCAACACACTTTTCATGCTCGACGGCCAGCCCGCGCTGGATCTCTACAAGCGCTACCTCGGAGAGCGAGCTTCAGAACTTCCCGCTACAGGACTTCTTTTCCCGCTCGAACTCACCCAAAGTCTGACCCACACCAACGGCCTAGTGCGTACCATCCTTGCCGTGGATGAGGAAACCCGCTCGCTCACCTTTGCCGGTGACATGCCTGAAGGCTGCTATGCACGTTTGATGAAGGCGACCACCGAACAGCTTGTGGATGGTGCCGCCCGCGCCGGAAATGCCGCCGCGAATACCCATACGGATGCATCACTGGCCATCCTTGTCAGTTGCGTGGGCCGCCGGCTCGTGCTCGGCCAGCGAATCGAGGAAGAACTGGAAGCCGTGATAGACTCTCTGCCGAAAAGCGCGCAAGCCATCGGGTTCTACTCCTACGGCGAGGTTTGCCCGGGAAACCTTGGCGACGCCAGCGAACTGCACAATCAAACCATGACCATCACCGTTCTCGGTGAGCGCACATAAATGAACTCCCTCCTCCAGCGACAAATTCACAGGTTGCTCCAAGGTCACGAATTCGATGATCCCCGGATACAGTCTTTGATTGAAGTCGTCGGTAAAACCTATGATGAGTTAGAGGAGAGCAAGGACTTTCTCGCGCACACGTTGGATATCGTCTCCAACGAGTTGACGGAGGCAAACGAACTCCTCCGGAAGGAATCGGAAAGTCGGTTGCGGCACATCAGCGATTATTTCGAAGAAACGCTCGCCCAGCAGCCTGACATCATTTTCCGCTGCAAGAAAGTGGGCGAAAACTTCGCGGTGGGTCTGGCACGCGGTCTCCTGTTGGCCCGGTTGGGGCTGGAGCCTGCCGATCTGGAACATGATGGGGTTCGGCCATTGATCAAGGACTCCTCGAAGCTGGAGAAGTTCCAGCTCGCATGGCAGGGAGAGGATCAGCAGTTCGAGTTGGTTTTCGAGCATTTGCACTTGGTGTGTCATGTCTGGCTCCATCCCTTGAAGGAAGAGGACCGTGTCGTCGATATCATCGGCATTGTCTCCGATGTCACGCGGCGGAAGGCGGCGGAAGATCGTTTGCGCCAAACCTCCGAGGATCTTGAAAAGCGTGCACAGGAACAGGAGAAATCCCGCCAGGTGATGCTCAGCATGATTGAAGATCTCGACCAATCGCGGGCAAGTATCGCCCGCGAACGAGACCGCGCCAACGCGCTGGCGACAGAGGCCGCCGCCGCCAACCGCGCAAAAAGCGATTTCCTCGCCACCATGAGCCATGAAATCCGCACGCCCATGAACGGCGTGATGGGCTTCGCTCAACTCCTTCAGCACAGCCAGCTCACGGAACAACAGCAGGACTTCGTAACCGCCATCAGCAGCAGTGCCGAGTCGCTCCTCAGGGTGATCAATGATGTGCTTGATTTCTCAAAAATCGAATCAGGCCACATGGACATTGAGGCCAGTCCGTTCAGCCTGGAAACTTGCATTGAGGATGCGATCGAAACGGTCTCCACCACCGCGGCGGAAAAACATCTCGATTTAGGCGCCCGCATGGCTGCCGAAGTTCCGACATCGATCGTCGGTGATTCGCTGCGCTTGCGGCAGGTGCTGGTGAACCTTTTGGGCAACGCGGTGAAGTTCACTCCATCTGGCGAGGTAAAACTCGAGGTCAGCGCGTCCCCGGTCGAGTCAGGGCGGGTTCTCCTGAATTTCAGCATCACGGATTCCGGTATCGGTATCGCGCTGGACCGGGTTGATCAGCTTTTCAAGGCTTTTCACCAGGAAGACAGTTCGACCTCGCGGCGATTTGGCGGCAGTGGCTTGGGCCTCGCGATTTGCAGACGGTTGGTGGAACTCATGGGTGGATCCATTTCGGTCGAGAGCCGTCCGGGGGAAGGGTCCATCTTCTCATTCCAAATCAGTGTGCCGGTCGCCCATGAACCGAAGGCTTTGGTTGCGCCCCTTCCTTTTCCCGATTTGGTTGGAAGATGCGTGCTGGTCGTGGATGGTCACCCGTTCTCCAGACAGGTCATCACCGAGTTGCTGGAACGCTGGGGCTTGGACGTGCGGTCCGCGGCTTCTACCGAAGATGCAACCGGCCTGTTGAACGATTGGCAACCTCAGGTTCTGTTGCTTGACGCGGGTTGCACAGGTCCGGCGGATGTGACCTTCGCCACCTCGCTCGTCAGCAAGGGGACGGCGCTCTTCATGCTTTGCCAACCGGGCAATGCACTTATAACGCGCGAGCGTCTCGGTGATGCCGTTTCCGGCACTCTGTTCAAGCCGTTGAAAGTTTCCCCGCTCTTCAATTCGTTGATCGCACAAGCTCTAAGCGTTAACGATGCTCAGACCATTCATACACGGACGGTGGCCACGAGCCGCGCACCCAAGCCACAGCAATTGAATGCCCGTCCACTGCAACTGCTGCTTGCGGAAGATAATGTCATCAATCGCAAGCTGGCCCTGGCCGCCCTGGCCCAGATGGGCTGCACGGCAGATGTCGCGGTGGATGGTCACGAGGCGCTCAATGCATCCATGGCAACCCGCTATGATGTCATCCTCATGGATGTGCAGATGCCGGGCATGGATGGACTTGAGGCAACGCGCAGAATCCGCCGATGGGAGGCGGAATCAGGCATGCCACCGGTGCGGATCGTTGCTCTAACGGCGAACGCGCTCGCCGGAGATCGAGACCTTTGTCTCAAGGCGGGAATGAACGATTATCTATCCAAACCGATCCACCTCGAGGCCCTGCGTGCCGCATTGATGCAAACGGATGAGAACGTCTCTCCTTCGTTCGTCCCACCGGCTGTTGCGCCATCGCCCGCCATGATGGCATTGCGCCAACTCGCGGACGAACTTTCTCTGGACGATGCGGTCTCGCTCGCGTCCGATTTCCTCGCCGATCTGGACGGACAATTGAAGGATGTCCGCAATGCGATCGACCTACGCAATTGCGTGGATGCCAGGCGTCATGCGCATTCTCTCAGAGGCACGGCTTCCATTTTCACTCTCACCAGTCTTCAGAGTGCGGCGGAGACCATCGAACATGCCTGCCGCGATGGTCGGTTGGACGATGCGGACGCGGGATGGCCGGCACTCCAAAACGCCGCGCAAGATGCCGTCAATCAATTGCGCCCCGCGATCGCCACCATCGCGTCTTCTGTCATTTTGGAACCCATGTCATGAAAGCACTCAACCAAGGAGAAACCGCATGATGACGTCCGACCAAATGGCCGCGCGCCTCGCCCAGCGGATGCTCACGGCATCCACTCCGTTTGGCAGGGCACGACTGCGTTTTTACATGCAGTGGAAACGCTTCGCTTGGCGCTGCACCATTGGCTGCACCGCATTCGTCAAACGCTGCATCGACATCGCCGCTTCCGGCGTATTCCTGCTGATATTTTCCCCGGTGATGATCGTGACAGCACTGTTGGTACGCCGCGACGGCGGACCGGTGTTTTTCAAACAAAAGCGGGTCGGCCTGCGCGGAAAAGAATTCGGTATGCTCAAGTTCCGCAGCATGTGCGTGGACGCCGAGGCGAAACTCAAGGAACTGCTCACTCAAAATGAGAAGAGCGATGGTATCACCTTCAAGATGAAGAACGACCCGCGCATCACTCCTGTCGGGCGATTTATCCGCAAGACATCCATCGATGAACTGCCGCAAATGATCAACGTGCTGCGTGGTGAAATGTCGCTCGTGGGCCCACGCCCGCCGCTGCCACGTGAGGTCGCGCTGTATTCACCGGAAGACCGCCGCCGCCTTCTCGCCGTGCCCGGCATCACCTGTCTCTGGCAGATCGGCGAGCGTGAGGGTGGACTGTTGGAAGTTAGTGATCGCAACGTCATTGAGTTTCCAGAGCAAGTCAGTCTCGATGTTCGATACATCGAAAGCCAGTCGGTCTGGAAAGACCTGCTCATCCTGATAAAAACCGTGCCAGCCGTGCTGATGGGGAAAGGAGGCGTATGAAACGGGTCATTCTGATTTGTCCGGACCAACGCCCCTCACTCGAGCCTCTCACCGGTGGCGTGCCTCTCGCTCTTGCGATTTACCTTGGAAAACCGTTGATCGAACACGCCTTCGACGGTCTTGCCCGCAGTGGGGTCACCGACGTGTTGTTGCTT
Source organism: Akkermansiaceae bacterium (assembly GCA_903906515.1). Classification (GTDB taxonomy): domain Bacteria; phylum Verrucomicrobiota; class Verrucomicrobiia; order Verrucomicrobiales; family Akkermansiaceae; genus Luteolibacter. The sequence goes on along the minus strand of CAIVKO010000236.1, from coordinate 1,929 downwards.
GCCAGCGACCGACCGTCCGATGTGCGCGCCTATGTGGGCGACGGAACCGCCTGGGGGGTGCAAGTCCGGATTTCTCCGGAATCCTCCGAACTGTCATCTGATGAAGCTGCGGTCCGGCACGCATCGTTCGAGCACGACTCCATTCTGACGCTGGACTGCCTGCCACAAGCCCCGGACGTCCCAGTCATCAAGGATGCGGAGTCATGGCATAACTCCCGCGCCACGCTGCTTCCGATGTTGGCCGTGAACCAGATCGGAGCGCGTGAGGTTTCACCGGGTATCTGGTACGGACTGAAGGCCCGTGTGAACAGCTCGGCGATTTTGCACGCACCGTGCTGGATTGGCCCTAACACAATGGTGGGCCCGCAAGCCATCGTCGGCCCCCATGCTTACGTGGAAAGCGATTCGGTCATTGATGCCCACGCCACCGTGGAAAACAGCACCGTCGGTCCCCGCACCTATCTCGGCAGCATGACCCATCTGGGAGATTCGGTGGCCGCTGGCCCGGTCCTGGTCAATTGGCGGAACGGATCACTGACCCGCCTCACGGATGCCTTCCTGCTTTCCCGGTTGGATCCGCCACAGGAAGCTCTGTCATCGCCTATCGGCAGGGTGATCGCCCTGCTGGTCCTGATCCTGACATTTCCAGTGGCCCTCATCGCCCTTTGCCACCGTCCATGGCGGGTTAAACGGGTGGCGGTGCTTCCGAGTGGTCCCGGCGAACCGCTCCGGACGGTCACCTATCATGAAATGCCCGGCCTTCCCGGCAACCTTCGGCGTTGGCCATACCTTTGGTGCGTGGTTACCGGTGATTTTGCCTGGGCTGGAAACCCACCGCTTACGCCTGAGGAAGCAGAACTCCTGAGCGGTGAATTCGAGCGTCTCTGGCTGCTGGCTGGGCCGGGAATCTTCACGGCACCGGAAGCGGAAGGTTGCACCGCGCCTTGGGATGATGGAGCGCGTGCCCATGCCGCCCTCTTCGCCTGTCAGCCTACCGCCGGATGGAAGAGAAAAATCATTGCCCAAGGACTAAAAAGACTATTCAAATAACATCACATGAACATCGAACGAAAAGATACGACACTGCATGTTTCTAACATTCATGAACTGACCGCCGGCACCGCACCGGAGGTGAAGAGCCAACTTCGCCTCAACTTCGCGGATGGACTCATCCATATCGATTGCAATTGCTCGAACTTGGATTTCGTCGATTCCAGTGGTCTCGGCGCGCTGATCTCCATGCAGAAACTGGCAAACGAACGTGGTGGCAGACTGCGCCTGTTTTCGCTGAAACCCAGCGTGGTCCAGGTGTTGGAACTCACCCGTCTCCACCGGGTTTTTGAAATCGTGCCGTAACCCCCGCTTCATGAACTCACAAGTTCCAGCCAATCCTGACCCACGCGCTGCCACCGGCCATGCTTGGCAATGGTCAGGCCCGTATGTGCTCGGTTCCGTGCGCGAGGCGTCGATCGGAGCAAGAACCTTTCTTGCCAGCCATGGTCTGCCTGAACCGGAGATCGCCGCTTGGGAGTTGGCTCTAACGGAAGCTGGAAACAACTGCGTTATCCACCATGTTGGCGAGTCACCCGACGTGACCTGGCAGATGCAGTTGTTGTTTGCTCCGGACCGGGTCATTGCAAGGATTCACGACTGCAATAAAGGCTTTGATTGGCCCGATGATCCGCATTTGCCGGATGATGACGCCGAGTCTGGCCGCGGAATTTACCTGATCCACTCCCTTACGGATTTCCGGAAATACGCGTGTCATCCCGGTGGAAACATCCTCACGCTGGAACGCCGCCACAAACCCGCCGCGCCCAGCGAGGACCTGGAAGCCACGCTGGATGCCATGACCGAGGAGTTGGCATCGTGCTATGAAAGCCTATCCGCCATCTTTCGTTTCACCACGGAAGCCCGTCGCACCACTCG
>CAIVKO010000235.1 GCA_903906515.1 Akkermansiaceae bacterium | reverse complement strand
GACATCACCGAGGGGATGAGTTCGTGTTTGGGGTATTTGTAGGCGAGTTTGACGTATTCCTCGACGGCGTTTTCGGACTCTCCCATTTTTTCATAGACGAGCGCGATTTTGAACTGGGCCTTGGGTGCGAACTCGGTATCGGGATAGTCGGTTGGGATTTTTGAGAATCGGGCGAGGGCATCCTGATACATCGGGATCTTGGCGTCCTCGTTTTTCGAGAGGTCGGCGAATTCCTGGGCGAGGTTGCCGAGGAGGTATTCGGCGTGGGCGCGGAGATTGTCGTCGCGGTGGACGGCGATGGCCTCGGCGAGGAGTTTGCGAGCCTGTCCGATTTCGCGGCGGGCGAGGCTTTCCTGATCCATTTCGCGGTGTTTTTTCGCGAGTTCGAAGTAGCACTCGGCGAGGGTGAAGCTGGTGCGGACGGCCATATCATCGCCGTTGTAGCGCTTGCTGAAGGGTTCGATGAAGCCATCCGCGCCCATGTTGACTTTGACAGCGTGGGATTGGTTATCATCCTTGGCGGAGTAGGAAATGGCCACGTCGTCGCCGTAGCGGACGGGGAAGCCGTTGAGGGCGACGGGAGGGAGCTTGTCGGGGAGTTGGGCCGGGGCGTAACTGATGGCAAAGGCCGACTTGAAAATGCCGCTGTGCGCTTGGGTTTCCTGGAGTTCGTAGGATGTGGTGGCACCGCTGGTGGCTTTGAGCGTGACGGTGGTGGTGTCGCGCTCCGGACTGCGGTCGAGGCCGAGATCGATGAGGCGGAGGTGGACTTTTTCGCCGACGAAGGCCTTGACCAGTGGCTCGGCGTAACCGGCATCCATGACATCGAGGAACGGGTGGCTTTCGACGCTGAAGCTGGCGGTGATCCATTTCACTGCATCTTTGGCATCCTTGTAGGGGTAGCCAACGTGGACGATGTCGCCCGCCTTGACCGCGAGGCCCGAGGGTATGGACGAGGCGGGAAGGGATTCGGCGGATTTGGTGGCGAAGCTGCGGTCGGGCGTCTCGCCGAGGATGAGGGGAATCGTGAAGAAGAAACGGCCTTCTTCGAGAGGTGGTTGGTTGACTGGAGCGGTGGGTGGCTGCCCGAGTTGATAGCCATTCGGAATGACCACGTCGGATTTATGGAGTGTCCCGGCTAATTTGAGGGTTCCCGGCACGGAGACATCGAAGGAATCCTTGGAGTCGGACGGTTTCGCCTTGCGGCCAGCCTCCGTCTGCACGTAGGCGTTCACGGTGCTGCTGCCGGCGAGTGCGAGGTGGGGAACGACGACGTCGAAACGCACACTGGAGCCTAGAACAGCAGCGAGTGGTTTGGTGGCATCGGCATATTGAAAATTGATAGAGCGGCGTGGCGGAACTACTTCCGCAGCAGTGGTGCGGGTGGTATTCTTCGGTTTTTCCGACGCAGGATTTTTCGGGTTGGCAGCAAGAGTCTTGGTGGTGGTCGTGTAAGTCGAGAGTGCGGGCTCGGTGTAGCGTGCTTGCTGGATGACGACTGATCGTTCGGTGGCAATGCCGGGATTGAGGTTTTCCGAATCGAGGTAGGTGATGGTGAGTGTGCCACCCTCAGCGACTTGGACTTCCGAGGCGCGGGCGGGAGTGCCGGTGACCGGGAAGACGCGGCCGAGGAATCGACCGCTGTGTGCCTCTGTTTCGACGGCTTGAATGACTGAGGATCCGCCGGAAGAGGACACGACTTTGACGTTTACCATGTCCTTTTCAGCGCTGCCATCCATGTCAGGATCCTCGACCACGACGGCGATGGCATCGTCAAATCGGAAGCGGCGGATTGGTTCGAGGATGAGTTCGCGCCCGGTTTCGGTGGTTTTGTAGTTGAGGAAGGATGCGGTCAGGACGGCATTATTGAATGCGACGTTGAGTCGTTGTTCGAGGCGGTCGCGTTTGGGAGTGGCCGAGTGTGGGTCTTGATAGCGCACGGTGATACTATCGCCGGGAAGCACTTCGAGTTGGGCATTCTGGCGCAGTTCCATGAAATCCTGGGCGACTGGGAGCAGGGCCTTGCCCTCGCGGTTAGACAGGGTGACTTTTTTGATGGTGGGAGCAACGCCGGTATATCCATTGATGACGAGACGGACGAGGCGGGTGCGGGTTTGATCGCCGAAGGCGATGTTCATCAGGCTACCGGAGGAGGAGAGTTGGGCGACTTGCGGGATCAATAACTTGATAGGATCCGGGAAGGAGGACGGATTGAACATCGAGTCAGGGCAGGGGACGAGATCGGGCTTGCCGGGTTCGTCGCAGAGCAAGACGGGTTTGGCTTTGATCAATGAGTCTCGCCCTGCGTTGCGCCAGATTTGAATTTCGTGGAGGCCGGGTTGGAGTTCACGTTCGATGAGAAGGCCGCTTTCGGCTTTCTCGGCGGCAGGGGTGCCGTCGAGGAGGAAGATCGTATTGCCATCCTCGGGGTAGCCGGTGAGTTGGAAGCGGCGGATGGCAGCGGCGGGTTGATGGAACAGCGCGCGGTAGCGCATGAGCCCGGAGTAGCCGGGGTGGCCGGTCTCGACGATCGGGAGTTCACCTGCGGAGAGGCTCTTCACGTTCGCGGAGAGGTATTTGATAGATTCCCGGTTCGAGGTGATTTCCATTTTCTCGAACCAATCGGCGGGAAGCTCGCGGTTTACCGGTTTGGAAACCTCGATTCCGCCTCTGAAGGTGGGGAACGAGGAAACGTGCGGTTTGCCATTCCAAACGGGAGTGTCTTCCGGGTAACGGGCGCGGGTGGTCCAATTGCGGCCGTCGAGCGAGGTTTGGAGGACAAAACGGGAGAAGCGGTTGGCGGCATCGCCCGTGTCGAGGGTCATCTTATCGATGGGGGCGTTGTCGTTGAGATCGACGCCGAAAATGCGCGGTTTATCGGCATTGCCAACATTGCCTAACCAGCCCGGGTATTCGCGGGAGCTGATCGTCATATTCGGGTCGCGGCCTGGTGCGCTTTCTGAGGCGAAAGCGATGGCCTGTGCACCGGCGGTGGGGACGATGCCTTGGAACTCGCCGCTGAAGGGTGAGGTTTCCTTGAGGGCGAGTTGACGGATTTCATCGCCGCTGGAAGTTTGGAGGCTCACGGTGACTTCATCGATGTCCGGCGAAATGCTGCGGTCGGGATCGGTGACGCGGACATAGACCGGATTGCCGGGGCGAACGGTGCGTGTGCCGAGAGCGGCTTGTGCGGTGGAAACTCCGAGTTCCTCGATGTTCAGGCGGCGCTCGCCCTCGCGGGCGGGGAATGCTCCGGCGGAAAATGACAGTTGCGCATCCGAGGCGACGCCGATGACAATGTTAGGGTCGGCGGGAAGGTCTTTCATTTTCGCGCGGAAGCGTTTCGAGTAACCGAAGCGAATCTCGTCGTTGCCGAGGATTTGCAGCACCTTGTCACCGGGTGTGGGGGGGCCTAGGGCGGTGGGGACATCGGCGCGGAATTTTTCTTTGCTGTCACCGAGTTGATAGAGAAGAACGGTTTCACGATCGCCGGATTTCGCCCAGATTTCCACTTCGATATCCGAGCCGACGCCGGAGACATTGAGCGTGGGGTCGCGGAGATTGATTTTGACCGATTCACCGGGGACGATGATGGTTTTTTCCTGGGACGGGCCGAGTTCGATTTCGCTGGCCTCGACGAGTTTGCGCATTTCGAAGTGGATTTTTCCGCGGAGGATGAGTGCGTCCGGGTGTTTGGGTTCCTGGCGGAGGACTTGTTCGATTTCCTCTAACGCCTCGGCGTAGCTTTCCTGATCCATGAGCACCTCGGCGCGGGCGTAACGGATTTTTTTACGGAAGGCCGGGTTGGGCAGCTTCATGAGGATGTCGAGTTCCGTCATGGCGGCACCGTAGTTTTTGGAAACGCGGTCCACAGTGACCGAGCCGAGGGCGGCGATCAGGTGGACCTCGGTGCCTTCGTATTCGGCGGCTTCGGCGACTTTGCGGTACCAAGCACGGGCGGTGGGGAGAGCACCTTTGCGGAATGCGAGGTCGGCATAGGCGATCTTGAGGTGGGCATTCTGGTCGGAGCTGAATGTGCCCTCCGCCTGACGCGACCAGATCGTGAGTTCCTTGATGAGGTTTTCGGCCTCCTCGCCGCGTTCCGAGTTGATGCTTTTTTCTAGCAGCCAGAACGCGTAATCGACGGGAAGCGAGCGGAGGACGGCAGGGAGTTGAGCGGTGTTGGCGAGGTAAAGCTGCCAGGCGGAGTCGAAATTTCCTGAGGCGAACTCGGCGTTGGATTTGTAAATCGGATAGGCCGGGTTGGTTTCGTCCACCGGGATATCGACCGCGCCGATTCCCGTGGTCGCCTTCCCGGCCACCTGGTTGAGTCTGCCGATGATTTTCGCGTAGATGGGGTTTGCTTTCTGGGCGGCCAAGGCTTTGCCTGTCGGGCTCTTCAGTCCGCCGCGGGCGATGGTCATGGCTACCGATGGCTGGTTTGCTGCGAGTGCGGCTTCGGCAAAAAGCGACAGGGCGTCGGCATTTTGGTAGTATTCGATGTTGCTGGAGGCTTGCCATAGACCGGCGGCTATGGGTTCGGCGGTGGACCATTCTTTTTTCTCCTGCAATTCCTTGAGGACACGTTGAACGAGCAGTTCGTCACCCGGCACTCCTAAAGTGGTTCCAAGGGGTGCGTTTTCCGTGAAAAGGGAATAGACCATCTGCCGTGTGGGGGCGGTCCACTCGGGCAAGGCGGCTAACGATTGCAGGCCGACGATCGGAAAGACGGAGGGCGCCGCAGTCACGCGATCGATCACGGTCTTGAGTGCTGCCTCAACGGCGGCGGGCGAGGCGTCTTTCGGCAAAGCCACCAACTCACGGCTGACCACACGCGTATCGGTCGGCGAGGTCTTCAAAGCCGCCGCTCCGAAAAGCAACCTATGCGAGGCCATCGAGTGGTAAGCGGCATTCATCTTGTCATAAGCGGCTGATTTCACCAATTCCTGAAACAGCGCTTTGGCCTCGGGAGTTCCGGGGTCAACGCAATGAAGCCACATGCCGAAAAGAGGTTCGGATAGGGTCCCGGTTCCTATCTGCTGTCGTAGCAACTTGCCGAGGTCTGCGGCCAGTCCTGGCAGGGCTTTGCGGACATTGCTGCTGCCCCATTGATCCCAACCATTGGCGTATTCCGGTCCGAAGGTCAGCTTGGCATAGGGATTGTTGCTTATAGTGGTCTTCGCCAAAGCCTGACTGAGAAAATACTGCGGTAAATCCAAAGCTTTGGGCGGCGCGGCGGCGAAATCAGAAACCAGCTTCTGCAAGATCTTTTCCTGATCGGTTGGCGGGGCCTGTTTGAGAAGCTCATTCCATAGTGATAGTAATCCCGGCGTCGTGGGAGTGGTGCCTTGCAATTCCTGATGGATGGCAGTGAAGGCCGTCATCCGGCTCTGGCTCGTGGCCTCTTTGGCAATTTGTTTGCTGAGTTGGTCGTAGGGGGCGCCGAGATTCGTGTATTGTTTGTAGAGGGCAGGTTGTGCCAGCTTTTCCCGATTGGCCCCGCTGTTCCATGCCATATCAACGGCGGACTTCGTAGAGTCAAACCGCCACATTTCGGACTTGATGATGACAGGCAGAATGGCGCTCACGGTGTGGGCTCCGGCCACGGAAAAGGCACGCGCCAGCGCGGCATCGGGATGAGGATTGCGAGTCAGCAGGGGCGCGAGGACCTTTGCCTCCTCCACGGTCAGCGTCTTGTCATACAACGATACATTGGGTGCGGTCGGTGAGTTGAAAACCGCCGGCATTTTCACGGCGAGCGCACGCATTTCGGCGGCGGAAAACAGCATGAAAATCGGGCGTCCTTGGGGACATCCCGGCGACGAGAAGAAGGTCTGCATTTGCTGCTGCGTGAAACCTGCCAAGGCCTTGAGAATCGGAGCGGTCTTGGCCTCACGGCGCACGGCCAGGTAATCAATCAAGTTCGGTGTGTGACCGTCCCTATAATTCATCCAGCCCTTGGCCACCAGCAAGGAGCCCTCGTAAGGCAGCGCCGCTACCAGTGCCTCGGCAGCCAGAAGGGGTTTTTCGAACAGTGTATCAGGAATGGGCTTTTTAGCCCGGAATAGCGCGGTCGCATCTGCGCTGAAAGGCACGATGGCTATCGCCCAACGGATCCGCGCCTTGTAGGAAGCGGGAAGATTTGGAACAGCGGCTAACTTGACTGCGGCCGCAAGCCAGGAGGGGTCTGTTGTGGCGAATGCTTCCAGCGTATTACAGACCCACTCGATATCTGCGGTATGCGGAGTGATATTCGCCGCATTGGCAGAAAGGATCGCCTCGAGCCGGTTGCAAAGCGCCGTGACATCGTTACGGGTCTTGGCTTGGGAAATGAACCATGCGTCAAACTGGCTTGCGCGACCATAAGCGCGGAGGCGGTTGCCGTCCTCGCGCATGAAAAGGTAGGCGGCATCAGGGTCGCCGAGATGATTGATCAGAAGTCGGTAAGCGGAGGTGGTGGCCTCCCCGGCCATGGTGGCGTCCGGGTTGGGCAGCTTGAGGAATTTCCGATAGAAACTCAGGGCGTCCAGCCACTCACCCGCGCGCTCGGCAACTTTGGCGGCTTGGAACAAGAGGCTGGGGGATTCCGAGGGGTTGGCGGTGAGCCACAAGCGGGTGGCGGCGAAGGTTTCAGCGGAGCGTTGCTCCTGAAGGCCGGCTTTCAACAACTCGGCGACATCGGCTTCCTTTTGCTTGGCAGCGGTGCGGAAGGCTACGATGCGCTCATCCAGCGGCGAGGCGGACGCCCAGCCGAGAGCGAGTGGCACGACGAGCAAACGGAGCGCGGAGCGCACCTGGGATTTCAGCAACATCATTGCGTCGGGATTCATCATTTCTCGCTTTCCAATCGTTCCAACTCCAGTTTGTCCTCAAGATTCAACATGCCCTCTTGAGACAGTTGACCGCGGGCGAAGGATGCCCACTCGCTTTCGGGGAAATCATAGGTGAGGCGCTTGAAGTTAGAGAAAGCAGCCATCGGTTGTTTGAGTGCTTGATAACTCATGCCTGCCCAATACATCGCCTGGGCGCGGATGGTTTTGCCGTCGTAGGAAGACTCTGCAATCACGCGTTTGAAGGCGTCCACGGCTTCCTGGTGTTTGTTGGCGCGCATGAATGATTGACCGGCGCGGAGACCCGCTTGTCCGGCGAGAGGATCCGAGGGGAAGCGTTGCTGAAGACGTCCGAAAATCTGGGCGGTCTTGAGGTATTCGGCAGTGGCCATTTTTGTCAATGCCTGGCCTTCGAATGCGGCGTCCTTGTCTTCCGGACCTTTTTCTAACAATGGCTTGGCCTTGGCCTCGTAGTCGGACGCCTTCTTGAGGAAATGTGTACCGAGGCGCGCCATCGAAACCGCGAGGTGTTCCGACTCCGGGTATTTGTAGGCGAGTTTCACGTATTCCTGCGCGGCGATTTCCGGTTCCTTGAGGCGTTCGTAGATGGTGGCGATCTGGTATTGTGACTTGGCGGCGTGGATGGTTTCCGAGTAGCTGCCGGTGACGTTGATAAAGCGGGAGAGCGCGGCACGGTAGCGGGTCTCGCGGGTTTCCGGGTCCTTGGTGGCATCGGCCTCTTCCATGGTGAGACTGCCTAACAGATACTCGGCGTGAGCTCGCGTCGAGGCATCATTGAACTGGTCCATGGCGCTGGAGAGAAGTTGTTTGGCGGATTGATAATCGAGATCGGCCAACTCGTTTTCACCGAGTTTGCGGCGGCGTTTGGCGATTTCGAGATAGGCCTCTGCGAGCGAGAATTGGGTGCGCATGGCGATCTCGGGGTCGTCGTATTTTTTCGAGAACGGCTCGATGTGACCGTCCGCGCCCTTGCTGATGGTGATCATGCGTGTTTCGGTTTTGATACCGTTGGCGCCGGTGTAGCGGGCGGCGATGGTATCGCCATACTGGACGGGGAAACCGTTGGCTCGCACATCGTAGGGGGCGGGTTCAGAGCCGCCTTCGGGCTGATTAGGCGCGGGTTTGGCATCGCTGTAGGAGAGTTGATAGGATGCTTTGAAAATACCGGTGTGTGGGCCGCTTTCCTGGAGTTCAAGGGTGTGCTTGGCTCCGGATTTTGCTTGGACGAGGACGCTCACGGTGTTGGGGGCATCCGAAGTATCGGCACCAAGATCGACAACGCGGAGGTTGAGATTTTCACCGACGTAGGCAGCGGTCATGGTGGCACGATAATCTTCCGCCATGAGATCGAATGCGGGATGGGTGATGACTTTGGTGGATGCGGTGGCCCATTTCTGGGTGCCATCCGGAGAGGTATAGCGGAAGCCGATGTGGATTTGTTCGCCGGGGCGGACCACGAGGCCATCAGGAGAAAACTTGACGCTGTTCGCGGCATCCATGGAGTTTTGCGAGGCTTTTATGAGTTCGTAACGCTCTGCGGTCGTCAACGCGCCTTCTGTCGGAAGAGTTCCGAGAATGAGCGGCACGGTCACGAAAAAGCGGTCGGCTTCGGGGTTTTCGCCAAATACCTGTGCTTCGTTTGCTTGATAGATCGGCATGAACGGAACCTGTCTCCATAGATTGCTAATGCCACTGCTAGGATCGAGTCCCGCTTCCAACAACAAAGTGCCGGGAACATTTTTATCGAAGCCATCCGCAGCGCGCCCGGCGGTGCGGCGTCCGTCATCGGTTTGTGCGAAAACATCTATTTTGGATGTCTCTCCCAACGCCATTTGTGGGGCGACGATTTCGATGAACATGCGTTGACCGAGTACGGCGTTGAAGCCGCCCTCGGGTGCCTTTGTGGTGGGGAGCATGGTCTGGTTGATATTCCATGATGGACGGATTGTCTCACTGGAGGAGTTAGGATGCTCGTTGGTGATTTGTTCGAAGCCATGATACAGCGTGGCTGGAGTTCCCTGTCCTTTGATCGGTGTGACCGTGGCGTGCGAGAGGATGATTTGAGGTTCGGTGTAAGCGGCGTGGCGAATGGTGACTACGCGCGGTGTTGCAACGCCGGGGCGGTTGTTTTCCTTATCCATGTAGCGGGCCGTGATGACACCGCCGTCGGGGACTTGGATTTCATCAGCGTTCTTGGCCGTGCCGGAAACGGGTTTTACGACAAGTTTGAAAATGCCGGTGGAGTCACCGGTTTCGATGGCATCGAATTCCTTGGTGCCGGCGGAGGATTCGAGAGAAACCTTGACCTTGTCAGGTGCGACAGTGGAATCCATGTCGGCATCGTGAATGGCCAGGGACAGCGGCTTGCCGTGGACGAAGCGCAGAAGTTTTTCGTAATACGGCTTGTCTCCATTGTGGCGCTGGTCGAAACGCGGTTCCATGTCTGCGAACTCGATGCGGGCGTCTGTGAATGAGACTTCGAGGAAACGCTCCTGGCGTTCATGGCTCTTGGTGACGAAACGATCGTCCACATAGCGGACGGAGATTTTATCACCTGTGAGGATTTCGAGCGTGTCGTTTTTGTTGAGCTCGGCGAAGTCGTTGGCGACGGGAAGAATGTTGGATCCGTCTGGTTTTTTAAGCGCCAGCTTGTTGAGAGCGGGAGCGGTGCCTTCATATCCGACCATGATGAGGCGGATGAAACGAGCGCGGGAGTCCTTGTCGAATTTGACGCGAAACTCGGTAGAATCCGCGTTGGCGATGATGTTGGCGGGGCCGTTGTGGTGATCGACTAAAGCGGGTGGGAATGTGGCGGGGTCAAAGAGCGAGTCCGGGCAATCGGTTAGACTTTCAGGGCTGGTGAGATTGGCGCGGAGTTTGACTTCGCGACCAAAGCCGATGTTGCTGAGCCAACCGGTGCCCCAGATTTCGATTTTCTGGATGCCGGGTTTCAGGTCGATTTCGCCTTGCAGTTGGCCCTTGGTGGTGATGACGCGTCCGTTGACAGCGATGAGGAATTCGGCGGGCTGGGCTTGTTGATTTTTATCGGCGGCAATTTTCTGAGAGGAAGGAATGTTGCCGAGATCGAGCGAGAAGTGGCGGTGGACGTTTTCTTTTTCGTGGAAATACGCCTGGAAGCGGACGACGACCGCGGGGTTCGAGTAAGTGCCACTGCGCGTCCATTTGATGTCTGTGGGGATGGAGCCAGGGAGGGCGGTGGACGGGCCCGTTACGTTTTTGGCGATGGCCATACCGGGTTGGTGGGCGAGCCAACCGGTGGCGAGGTGGCTGCGCAAGGCCTCGATTTCATACACCGAACGCGCTCCGTTGTGATGGTTGCGTGCATCCTCGTTGACGACGGTGATGGAGGGTTTTAGCGGATCTGCTAGAGAAACGGCGGTGGAGGGGAAGGTGGCGACACTTGTCCAGTCGGTGGGGTCCATCGCGGTTTGGACGATGAACTTACCGAGTTTCGCGCTAGGCTCGCGGGCGGTGATGGTGAGTTCGCCGAGCGGGAGGTTGTCGTTGAAATCGACCGTGAACTCAGGAATGGTGTTCTTGGTAGGAACGGGGCGCCATGCGGGGTAAGCCGTGGACGGGCTGATGACCATATTCGGTGCACGGCCGGGTTCCGTGTTTGGGGCGAAGGCGTTGGCTTGGGCACCGGTAGTCGGGACTCGACCTTCGAAAACGCCGGTGTGGGTGCCGGTTTCGCGGAGGGTGACTCGTGAAACGGAGTCACCGCTGGAGCTGCCAACACTGACGGTGAGTTCGTCGATGCCTGGGGTGCGGCTGCGATCGGGATCGACGACGCGGACATGGATCGGGTTGCCAGGTTTGACAATGGTTGCGATGTGGCGTGCGTGATTGATATCGGTTTCACCTGCGGCGATGCGCGCTTTGGCGGCAGTTTCGCTGTTCGCACCGCTACCGATTTCGTCCATGATCAATTGCATGTCCGCGGCTCGTTGCTCGGCTTCGGTTAGGAGTTTGCGGGCGGATGCCATGAGCATGGCATCCGAGGCGATGGTGATCGGTCCGCCGCGTTTTTCATCGAGATTGTTCATCTTCTCGCGGAAGCGCTTGGAGTAGGCGTAGAAAACCTGGTCGTCGCCGATGACTTGGAGGACGTTATCGCCTGGGGCGGGAGCGCCGAGGGCTGTGGCCACCTCGCCGCGGAATTTGGTTTTGGAATCGCCGAACTGGCGGAGGAAGAAGGTTTCCTTGTCGCCGGAATCGGCCCAAACGACGACTTCGATTTCGGTGCCCGCACCCGAAACGGCGAGGGTGGGATCGCTGAGAGTAACCTTCAGTCGTTCTCCGGGGACGATCGTTTTCTGGCTGGTAGTGGAGCCAGCGAGTTCTACCTCGGTGGCTTCCATGAGTTTCTGGCGCTTGAGTTGGATTTTTCCTAGTAGAATCCTGGAGTCGGCGTGATTGGTGTCACGGGCGAGGATGGAATCGACATCGTCCTTGGCTTCATCGAAGTCCTCGCGGTCGAAATAGACTTCGGCGCGGGCGAAGCGGACATCGGTCCAGATTTCGGGGACGCGTTCCATTTCCAGATCGGTGAGGGTTTGGAGGGCGGCGTCGTAGTTTTTGGCGATACGCTCGGCGCGGACGCGGCGGAGGGAGGCTTCGTGACGGATCGGAAGTTCGGCGTATGCGGGATTTTGACGGGTGCGGGTGTAGATTTCGTGGGCTTGTCGGACCTGGCCGCGTTGGAGGGCGATGTCGCCATAGGCGAGTTCGATGGCCGCTTTTTCCGTCGGCGTGAGCGGCGAGTTGGCTTCACCGGCCCATGCGATGAGGGATTTCACGAGGAACTCTTGGCGGGCATCATCACGACTGAAAATCGTGCGCTGGAGAGTCCACATGAGGAAGGGAATCGATAACTCGCGGTGGGTGGTGGTGAAAGACTCCCAATTTGCATCGAGAAGTTTCCATGTGCTGTCTTCGTTGCCGGACATCCACTCGGCTTGTGCTTGATAGATGGGGTAGGCGGGATGGGTGGGAGCGACAGGGATGACGATGAGACCGAGCTTGCCAGCGGCTTTGCCACGGATCGATTTCAGGCGGGGAATGTCGGTATCAGTTTTGAACCAACAATATCCACTGGTGTAGCGTTCGATCGTACCCAGGCCGTCGTTGGCGAAGACATAGGAGACGGAGGGATTTTTTTCCAGAGAGGATTCCGCCAAAGTAAGCATGGCTGGAAATGTGCGGTTAAAGAGGGCGACGTGACGCCAGAGATAGCCGGAGGTGCATAGGAGTTCGGCGGGCTTGTTGCGTTTGGTGAGTTCGGCGAAAATTCGGTCGGCGAATGCGGCCGTGGGATCGAGAATGAAGTGCTTGTTGATGAGTTCGACACAAAGCAGGTGAAGCTTCTCATCCGCGAAGGCTTCGGCGGAAAGGGAGGCAAGTTTATCCACGCCTTGGATTTCGTAAAATACCGGGGATTTGCGGCTGCCCTCGACTGCTTTGGTGAGAGCAGCGGTGGCAGTGGCGGCATCCGCTTCCTTGGGGAGTTCGCTCAGATTCTTGAAGATCAGATCCGGGTTGGCGGCATCGAGCCAAGTGATCTGCCCCGGGGTCATCGCATCCTTCTTGAAATACTCGCGCGCACCAAACTGCACTTGATATGGCAAATTCGCCCAAGCCGGCGACTTGAACAGCGCCTGCATCAGCTTGATCTGCTCGGTGTTGTTCTCGGGGAACTGCAAATTGATCCAAGCCATCGTCAGCGAAGGATCGATTTTCCCCTGTGCCAGACGCTCTGAAATCGCAGCACGCAAGGTCGGTTCAAACGGATGCGGGGCGTATAGGTTGTTTTGCTTGAGGTAAGGCAAGTTGTTTCCGTGGCAAGCGGCAAGGCGTTGGAACCACGGAGCGTATGTCGAGAAAGAGATGCCCCGAATCCGCGCGTCACGTTCAATGGATCCTTTAGCATCCTCAATCCCAGCGGTGATCGCATCGCGCACGATGCTCTGGGCTTCAGGGTGCGTATCCTTGAGAAGTTCTTGTACGACTTCAGGCGTGAATTTCAAAACAGCCACCAACCGGGATCGAACGGCTGGGATTTTGGGCTGAGGTGACTTGTAATCCGCCCACAAATTCCGGAATGCTGCGATGCGCTTGTCAGCCGGGTCTTCCTTCTTTGCATCAGCGGCTGTTAGAGTAGCGGCCACCGCTTTGGATTTGTTGATCGACTCATCACGCTTCGCTGTGGCGCCCGGACGGCCGCAGTAATTCCAGAGTGAATCGGCGTAGGCTCCGCTCAACTCAGTCGGGCCAAGACGCCAGACCTCGGGGCCAAGCAATGCGGTCATGACCTTGTCCAAATCCTTGCCGCCGGCCGCGATTGCGCGGATCAGGGATGCCTGTGGATGTGCAATCTGAGCCAGCGAAGGCGCCAATTTTTGTGCATCTTCCGGGGTCAGCTTGTTCCATTCTTTATCGAGGACAGCTACGCCATTGTGACTATTCAGCGTGGCTGGATTTGCCTTCAGATAATCCTGCACCGACTTGAGTTCAGAAATTCCCGGGGTGGCAACGTATCCGCCATAGGCTGCGGCATACAGCACCTCTGCCGCTTCAGCCGGAGGCAGCTTGGACAGGGCTGAGAGGATCGCTGCCATCTTGGCATCGGCTTCATGCGGCCAGTATTTTTTTAAATCGCCACGATAATACTGACCGTTCCCGCCGCCAGCCCAGCCGGTCATCACCCACATCGCATATTGAGGAAATTTTCCAAGCAGCGCGGAAGCCTCAGCGAGGGGTGGGGAGGCATCAGCGCCAAGTTCAAGTTTTTTTTCTTCCACCACCGGGGCATCGGAAGACTTTTTGCCAGGTTGTTTATTGCCGACGCGGCGAACGCCTATTTTGCCGGCCACTTGATTACCGAGCTTGGCCAGATTGTAGGCCTTGATCGAAACGGCCCAGTCGAGTCGCAGTTTCATTTCCTCGCTGTGCGACATCACGCTACAAAGATCCTTGATCGCATCATAAAGGTCTTGAGATAGAGGGGCCTTCCCTGGTTGATCGCAGTAGCCATCGACCGAATCCAGCAGCCAGAGGAAATACTGGCTATAGCGGGTGTTCAGAAGATCCGCAGGAAGTCCGGCCGTGGTACAGGTGTTAAGACGCTTGGCCAATGCGGTGGGGTCATTGCGCTTGATTGCCTCGCTCAGGAACCATTGATCAAACTGACGGAAGGAGGGATTGACGGAGAGGCGTTCAGCTTCGTTTTGGGAAAAAACATAAGCACTTGCGGTATCTTGAAGTCGATAAATCAGCAGGGTGTGGACTGCGATGATGGATTCACCGGCCTCGGCAGATTTAGGATCGGCCAGCTTGAGTGCTTGCTGGTGGAAGGAGACGGCGTTTTTCGGTTCGCCGCTGAGTTCCGCGGCGCGGGCGGCCTGGAAGAGCAGGGCGGGGGACTTCGGGAGGTTGCGACGAAGCCATTCGCTGGCGAGGACGATGGCGGGTGCCGGGCGGTTTTCCGCGATTCCGGCGGTGATGAGGGAGAGAATCGCTTCCTCGGGTTGTGATTCGATGGAAGCGGCTATTGTGGTGCGTTGTTCATCGAACGACGCTCCATAAAGCGGGGTTTTTCCTAACAGAAGTAGCGCCGCGAGGGAAATTAAACCTCCACGGAAGCCAAGTGCCGAATAGGCCGGGGCGATGGGTGTGCAGCGTGTTGTCATTCCGCTTTGGTCTCTTTTCCTCCTTCGAGGCCGCTGAGGCGCTTGCGGGCCTCGGCTACGTATTTACTGGCCGGGTAATCAAAAAGCAGTTGCTGGAGTTTTGCCTTGGCAGTGGCGGTGTCATTCATGCGGAACGCTACGTTGGCCCAGAGCAGAAGCATTTCATCGAGGAATGCGGCGTCTGGATATTCGGCGAACACACTCTCTAACAATCCGGCCGCCTGGGCAAAACTGTCAGTTTCCACGTAGTGGCGGACGACGCGGCCGAGCGCTTCGGAGGCGTATGAGCTTTCCGGGTAGGTCTGATAGGTGAGGCGGTATGCGTTGATGGCCGCACTCATGCGGGTTTGCAGCGCGGTGGCCTTATTGAGTCCCGCCATACCCCACTTGCTGTTGTGTCCATCGGCGGCGGCGGTGAGTTGTTCGGCTTCTTTGGCGAGCACCTCGCCGATGCGGAATTGCGCCTCTGCGGCGGAGATAGGATTTTTGAGTTGGAGTACGCGGCCATAGACCTCGACGGCCTGCTTGTATTCGTTGCGGTCGGCAAGGCTGCGGCCGAGCGTCATGAGCGCTTGGTCGGCTAGAACGGATTCAGGGTAGAGTCGGTTGAATGCGAGGCAGGTGGCCATGGCCGAGGTGAAGTCGTTTTTGAGCAACTCGCTTTCCCATTTCAACTTGAATGCTTGTTCGACGAGTTCGCCGGGAAGCTTTTGGCGGTTCACGATGATGGGATCGATCTTATTCAATGCCTCGTTGGCGCGTTCAGTGGCGCGTTGGTCGAGGCCCATGTCCTTGTAGATGCCGCCCAGACCGACGAGCGCCTCGGCTTCGACGGAACCTTTGCGGGCCTTGAGGAGTTCCTCGAAAACAACGTATTGTTCTGCGGTGACACCGGAATTCACGGAACCGGAAACCTTGATGCGGGATTCAGAATCGCGGGGGTCGTCGCCGTAGAGGTGGACTTTATCGGTGTAGGAAATAGAGAGTTCGTCGAGCTCGGCGGTGTGGAGGACCTGATCTTTGGTGGATGGTTCCGTGCCTGCGGTGAGTGGGGCGAGCGGGATTTTTCCGAGGAAAATGCCGCTGCGGATTTCCTTGCCCTCGCCGGTTTCCGTTAGAGTGACGGTGATGCTGTCGCGTTCGATCCATTTATCTTTTTCGTCGTCCTTGAGGGCGAAGATATCGAGGAGTTTGTCGCCTGCGGCGGCGGCGTCTTTGGCTTCTGCTTTGTAGAGCGATTTTACGGTGAGCGTGATCGACTCGGCGGCGGGGGAGGTGTCGAGATCGGCATCGCGAAGCATGACGACTTGTGGTTGGCCAGGATAGGCTATGTAGGCGGGGGTCGAGTTGTCGCCGAGGTAGAAACCGATGGTGCCGGTGCTGACGGCGCGGACCTTTCCGGTGCGCGGCACGCCTTTTTTTCCGTCGAGCGTGCTGTCGTCGAGGTAGGTGACTTCGAGGGTGTCGCCGCCGAGCATTTGGATGACGCCATCGTTGGGTTTGGGGGTGCCTAGGGCGGTGGGGGCGGAGGCCAGCATTTCGTCAGCTTTGCCTGGCACGGGAGCACCGGCGATGATTTCCGAGTCGCCGCTACTGACCTTGACGACGGCTTGAATCGGTTGCTCTAGCTTGCGCATCACGGGGATGTCGGCATCGACGATCTTCGCGTAGAAGCGTTGGCCGATTTCGATGCGACCGAGATTATCGGCAGCGGTATCGGCGACTTCGGTGCCGACGAGCGAAAGGGAATCGATGGCCTTGTTCCAATTGCCCATGTGGTAGTGGCTCATGCCGATGTAGAAGTAGGCTTGGTTTGCCCAGGAGGTTTTTCCGGCGACTTCGGTGAGGCGTCGGAACATCGGGAAAGCTGCGGCGTATTGACCTGCGGCGTATTGGGTGTAGCCGGATTGGAAGAGAGCTTCCTGATAGAGTGAAACGATATCCTCCGATTGTTTCTCGCCGGGCACTGGGGCGAGGACGCGGGTGAGGAGCATGAAGTGGTTGAGGGCGTCGGTGGTGGCGCGTTGTTCGAGGTAGTGTTTGCCCATGGCCATGTGGGCGCGGTGGGCGAGGATGGAGCCTTGATTGTCGCGGACGATGGAGTTGAGCATGGCGAGGCCGCGCTCATACTGTTTGTAGTCCATGAGTTCCATGGCCTTGTCGAAAAGGTGCTTGGCCTGTAGATCCACATCGGAGGCAGCGCGCGGGCGCGCCGACGTGGGAGCTTCCTCCTGCGCTGAAGAGGGCAGTGAGATGGCAGGGACCAAGGCTGCGATGGTGGCGAGCACTGCGGCTGTGATTGCAGGGTGCTGGATGCGGGCTCTACGGCTCATGGGCTGGGTTTGCGGAAGGTGGATGAATTTGTTGGCAACTGACGGTTTACTTGATTGCAGGGATAGAACTATCTCATTTTTCACAATCATTTTTCGGCCTCCGCATCGCCACCGACGAGGGCGACGCCGTAGCTTTCAAGGCGATCATGCGCGGCAGCCGCCTCCTTGGATTTCGAGTAACGTCGAAGTATGGTGCGAAGTTGGCCGACCTCACGCGGCTTGTCACCAGAAATTTTGTAGATGTCTGCCACACGGAGGCTTGCCTGGGATGCGATGCCGCCACCAATGGATTCCAGTTCGCTTACGGTCTTGATGGCTTTGTCGTATTGTTTGAGGGCGACGAGGCTATCGGTGATGCCCCAAGTGGAATCCGGTTGCTTGTTGGCGGCGCGGTAGGCTTCGATGGCTTCCTCGTGGCGTCCGAGTTTTTGAAGCAGCTCAGCCTTGATCCAGGTGAGTCCGTCGGCATACTGGGGCGACTTCAGGAGTTCGGGGATCTCCAAGAGTGCTTTCTCCATGAATGGCGGATTGCGGTAGCTGCGGCCGTTGTAGTAGTCGAATCGCGCTTTGGTCGCGAAGAGGGGATTTTTGATGCGGGCGAGATGGCGCAAGACGTCTTCTTCGGTTAGGTAATTGGCAGCTAGCAAAGCGAAGCGCTTGATTTCTTCGTCTGTGAGTCCGTCGGTTCGGATAGATCGCATGACCGTTTGGGCCTCCTCATCCATCTGGGAGCGCTGAAGCTTGTCCAGCAGGTCCATGCGTTCGCCGGGTTTCATGCCCGCGAGCATTTCCTTGGTGTGCTTGGCGAAGAATTCGGAGCGAAGCTTGGGGTTTGCTTTATAGTATCCGCACCATTGCATGATACGGTCGATCGAGGCGGGTTTTTGGGTGAATTGTTTTTCCATCCGTGCCTGCCAGCCAGCCGGGTTTTTCTCATGCATCATGGTGGCATCGCACCAGAGGCGGCGAAGATCGTCGTTATCAGTGAAACGGTCGCCCATTTTCGCCGTCCAGTATGCGCATGCTTTCTCTCTGGCAGTGGCATCATCGGTCACGCCGAGGACGGTTTGGAAAACGGTGGCCCAATAGCGGGTATCCTCTTCGGGTTTGTCCGTGTTGCGGCCTGATCCGTCGAAACCGCTGGCGGCGATGTAGAACTCCTTGAGCTTATCGTGATTCGGGCTGCGTGCGGCGTAGTGGTAGATGACGGAAGTGCGTGCGGCAGCGGCGGCATTGGGGTTGGTTTTGAGGAAGGCAACGGCGGTGCGCCATTGGTATTCGGCGGCCTCTTCATGTTTTCCGAGTTTCTGCATTGCGCCGCCCAAATGGATAAGCGCCGTGCCGGAGTTTGGTTGGGCGACATAGCCGTCATCCTTGACCATTCGCGCCCATACCGCGGTTTTTTTGTCTTCCTCGCCATTCTGGCCGTGGCATTCGCCGATGTAATATAGCGCTGCCCCAGCGTAGCGTACGTCATCGGGGAAATAATCCACCACATCCTGATAGGCCTTGATCGCCGCATTGCGTTTGTCGAGTTTGTGCAGACAGCGTCCCATGCGCAGCAAGACATACGGCAGCGCCTTGCTCTTGGGGAACTCGAACGAATATGCCTTATAAGCGGCATAAGCGCCTTGGATGTCGCCTGCGGAGTATTGTTTGTCGGCATCCTCCAAGTTCACGCCCTCGAAGGTGTCGAGCTTGGAAAATGCCTCGCCCGGATAGAGGATTTCCTGGCCTGGTTGGTCATTTTGGCCGGCTCTTCCGCCGTTTCCCGCCGCTTTAACATCTCCGGCCGAGACAAGCAGGGCCGCAAGCATCATGAAGCATGGGGGAGTCACATTCAAATTCAGCAGAGAGAAAAAACGCATGCGTGTGGTTCTCGCTTCTGCGAGATTCACGACATTCGATAGGGTATTCTTATCGTGGTTCATCTTGTTCATGTTCCGTTCTTTTCTCACGACTGTAAATTGTCTGGCACTTGGTTAGATTATTCTTAAGTCATGGCTCACTCAGCGACAGTAATCCCAGGGGTTCCAGTCTGAAAAACATTTTTATTCTTAGTCCCTGTAACCCGATGGGTTACAGGTGGCTGCGCATGAATTGCGGTGAGTCGCACCAATGAGTGCTGCGTGCCTTAGTTTTTTTTCTTAATACGGAGACGAAGTGTGACCTTCGTTCCTAGCTTGGGCATATGAGTGGGATCGATTCCCCATGTCAGTGCTCCGTTTTCCTGACTATTGATATCGGGCAGGCACAGCAGTTCATCGCCGAATGTGGAAATTGAGATCACATCCCCACTTTGGTCCGCCAGATACTGCCGTTGACCATTTTCGGGGCCGGGGTCAGCGAGTTGTGATCCGGCGAAAATGAAGCTATTGGGAAATTTGGCGGGTGCTGCCGCCTCGCCCGTTTGGGCGGTGCCGGGTTGTCCATCCGGTTCTTCGGAGCGGGTAATGAAATCGGAGATAGGGCGCTCGACCAGTTTGCCCTCGATGTCCTTGAATTCCAGAAACACTTCGATCAAATCACCTCGGGGTGGAACGTCAATCCAGCGGGTTTGCTCCTTGTCGAGCGCTCTGCGCATCGCGGGATTTCCATTCTTGGCACCGAGCAGGAGCAGTGCCGCGTGAATGTGGACTGGCCGTGCTGCGATAACGACGATCGATTCGTGTTCCTTGGTGTCCTTGGTGCAGGCGATCACTTCGAGGGGGCCATCGACCAGACAGATGGAAGCTTCAACATCGACGTAGCTCTTTTCCTGGTTGATGACCAGACCTGGGAGCTTGAGCGCTTGGGCGATCTGCTTTTCAGCGGTGGCAACTGGCGGTGCTGCGGGGGGCTTGTCGTCCTTGCCCAGTGGGGTGACGGGCGGTTTGGGAGGGTTACCATCAGCCTGTGGGTTGGATTTCTCGGTTTCGCTGGCCGGTGGTGCGGCTGGAGCTGGAACAAGCGAACCTCCGAGCATGATTGCCGTCAGAGTCAGTGTTCGGAAGGGAGCTGCGGGAGTTAACCCGGCAAGGCTGTAAACGAAGTCCCGCGCGATGGGTAGGATAGTGTAAACAACGGATCTTTGGTTCATGGAGCTTTTCGGTGGAAGCGAGATGCTTTAAGAAATCGTAATTTATACAATCGAATAATGAACGTTCTTTCAGCCAAGATCTTAAAAACGGCTGTGTGTTTGCGCCGCTTCCGTCAGGCGATTCATTTCTCGTGATGGATTATGGAAATACTATTCTGGTGAAATCCATCATGGAAAATGTCGACCTTGACAGATTCGAAGGGGGCCTCCTAGCATTGTGACGCCCCTTACCAGAGCCCTTTATTTTACGGATAAACGCAACCTCATATCGCTTCATGAATAAATTCCTTCTCAATCTGCGGCTGTTGGTCATCCTAGGTCCAATTCTCATGACATCCCACGCCGAAACGCTTCCCTTGCCCGTCCCCGCCCGGGGGTTTGTCAGTCTGAAACAGGCTACCATCTGGGAGGAAGGCTTGATCTGTGGCAATGGCACGATCGGTATGAACGCCCTCAGCCGTCCGCAGGCCGAACGTATCATCTTCACGCACGAGCGGTTGTTCATGCCTATGGGCGATCCGGTGGTTCCACCCGATCAATCCTCCCATCTGCCTGAAATCCGCAAGTTGATCGAGGACGGTAAATACAAGGAAGCGGCCAACTTGCAGTTCAAGCTCTCCGGTCAGAAGAGTTTCATGTATCCGGACTTCTTCGTTCCGGCCTTCGACTTGACCATCCTCGGCGCGCCCCAAGGCGAGGTTAGTGACTACGCGCGTTCGGTGGATTTCCAAACTGCAGAGGCCGTCGTGCATTGGGCGGATGACCGCGGAACCTTCGAGCGCCGGATGTTTGTTTCCCGCAAGGATGGTGTGGCTGTCATCAAACTCATGGCTTCAAAGCCCGGTTCGCTTTCTTGCAAGTTGAAACTCGAACCGCGTGGGCCGAGTTCGACCTACAACGATGATAGTGATATTGCAAAGGAATCCGACCAGATGTTCAAGGAGCACTTCGGTGATATCAAGAGCACTGCCACTAATGACTCCCTGACCTTCAGTGCGCGTTTTCTCAAGGCTTATCCGCGCAGCAACAAGGCCGTTGAAGGTCGTGCCCGTGTCGTGACCACTGGTGGCAGTGCCGTTGCTTCAGCCGACGGTACGCTCGCCATCGTGGGTGCCGATAGCGCGTTGCTCTTCGTGGATATCCGTTTGCTCAAGGATGCCGCCAAATCCGAACAGGATTCGCTCAAGACGAAACTCGATGCCATTTCCACCGACTATGACGCTCTGCTCAAGTCTCATGCCGCGCTACACGGCGCACTTTTCAACCGGGTGAAACTCGACCTTGGCGGCGGTGCCGATCACCAGAAGCCCACCGAGAAGTTGATGGAGGAAAACACCTTCGAAAATATCAATCGCGCATGGTTGGAGAAACAATTCGATGCCGGTCGCTACAATATCATTTGCGCCACTGGCGAACTTCCTCCGAACCTTCAGGGGGTGTGGGGTGGTAACTACGTTCCCGGTTGGGCCAGCGACTACACGCATAATGGCAACGTGCCTTCCGCGATTGCAGCAGACCTGATGGGCAATATGCCGGAGTTGATGCTGCCTTATATCAATTACATCGAATCGCTAGTCCCTGATCTTGAACTCAACGCCAAACATCTGTTCGGTTGCCGCGGCATTGTGTTGCCGTCCCGTACCTCCACCCATGGCTTCAACAACGCGCTCGCTCCCAGCTTCGCCGGTGGCATGTGGGTCGCCGGAGCCCCATGGGCGGCGCATTATTTCTATGACTATTACCTCTACACCGGAGACGAGAAGTTTCTAGCAGAACGTGCGCTGCCTTTCATGGAAAAGGTCGCTCTGTTCTTCGAGGACTTCGTTTATGAAGGACAGGATGGGAAATACATCCTCTCGCCCGCCACCTCGCCGGAGAATACTCCCAGTAACACCGACTCCCAGGCGACCTTCAACGCCACCATGGACGTCTCGGCTGTCAAAGAGTTGTTAGGTGACGCCATCGCTGCGTCACGCAAGCTTGGTAAAAACGCCGACAAGATCGCCAAGTGGGAGAAAATGCTCGGCAAGATGCCGGATTATGCCATTGCGAAAAACGGCATCATCAAGGAGTGGCTCACTCCCAAGTTGGAAAACAACGACGCCCACCGCCATTCGTCCCAGCTCTATGCGCTTTACGACGGGTTGCCCGATGAGATTGGAAACAGCCCGCAATTGCGCAGTGCGTGCATCAAGAGCGTCGAGGACAAGCTCGATCGCTACTGGAAGAACAACGAGCGCGGGTTCATGTCATTCGGTATCGTCCAACTCGGCCAAGTTTCAGCCAGCCTCGGCCACGGTGAGATTGTCCAACATTGCCTCCAGCATCTCGCTAACGGATTTTGGCTCAACAACCTGGCCTCCATGCACAACCGCCGTGCGTTGTTCAACATGGACATCAGCGGTGGCCAGCCATCGGTCATCATCAAGGCGCTCGCGGATTCATTCCCCGGCAAGGTCCGCCTGCTTCCGGCTCT
>CAIVKO010000234.1 GCA_903906515.1 Akkermansiaceae bacterium | reverse complement strand
GAAGGCCTCAACCTGCGGATCAATCTGTGCATGAGAAAAGCCTATGGTTACCGCAGTTTCGATCTGCTACAAACTTCTCTTTATCATACACTTGGAGACTTGCCAGAACCCAAGTTCACCCATAGATTTTGCTGAAGAGCCCGATTTATAAGCATTTCCATGCTCGCCGGCGTTATCATTCCATTCGACGGACCGCCCGGAGGTCGATCCCTGCCATTTTAAGACAGGCGTTCAGATCGCCGTACATGTTCCGCCGTTTACCCGGAGTCGGGCGATTTCACCGAGTTCCGGAGTTTCCTTGAGCCAGTCGATGTGGGTGGTGGTGATCCATTTCTGGGCGAGCGGCGGCAGGTGTGACATCAGCGCGTTGCGGCGACTGGGGTCGAGCTCGCCAAAGATGTCGTCCATCAGATAGATGGGCGCTTTGACCGCCCGGCGATCTAGCAGTTTTCCCTGGGCGAGTTTAAGAGCGAGGGCGATGGTGCGCTGTTGGCCTTCGCTGGCGAATTCCGAGGCGGGCATGCCGTGAAGGCGTAGTGCAAGGTCATCGCGGTGTGGACCGACCACTGCCTGGCGCAGGCGGGTTTCCCTATCGCGGGCAAGAAGCATCGATTCGCGGAGGTCCGGGCCGCTGGCGGGCAGGTATTGCAGGGTGAGGGGTTCGTCCCTGCCGCTGACCGCGCGTTGTGCCTCCGCGGCAAACGGGGTGAGTTCCTCCACCAGGCGGGCGCGGGCTTCCATGAGCACGGTGCCGTGCTCGACGAGGATTTCCTCATAAGAAAGGATTTCCGCATCGCGCGGGCGGCCATCTTTGAGCAGTAGGTTTTTGGCACGCAGGGCGCGGCGGTATCGCGACCATGATCGCCGGTAGTTGTCATCGATCTGTGCGCCGATGAAATCCAAATACCTCCTGCGACCTTCACCTGGTCCTCTAACCAGTTCGAGGTCCTCGTTTCCCATCCAAACCACGAGCCCGCCGTCCTGAAGATATGCGCTGCTGCCGCTGCGGGATTCGTCATCGGCCTTGAGGAGCAATCCCTCGCGCGAGTGGCTCACCCGGCGCTCGCTACCCCATGGGTCACCAGCGATGCCGAAACCCTTGCTGCCAAAACGTGCGAGCGTGGCCATGCGGTGTGAGCGTGGCGATTGGAGGCGGATGAGTACGCAGATGGCCTCCAACACGGAGGTTTTGCCTTGGGCGTTGTCGCCAAGCAGGATCACGCCAGCCTCAGGTGCTTCGAGGTCAAGCGACCCGAAACAGCGGAAATCCATCAATCTCAGCGAGCGCAGCACAGCGGATAGGTTTGGGGTTCGGTTCTTTTTTCAAGGTTCATTCGTAGTGCGTCCATAGTCTAATGATTTTGACGGTCCGTTCCTCTTCGTATACTTGATAGACCAAGCGATGCTGGATATTAATGCGTCGTGAATAGGCCCCGCTAAGATCTCCAACAAGTGCCTCAAAGGGTGGTGGATCTGCGAATGGATTCTCTCCAATGAGATCCAGCAACTCCCTGGCTTTTTCGGCCAAAGAGCTACCCTTGAGCTTCTTCGCGTCCTTCTTCGCCTGTGTGGTGTAGACCAGCTCGTAGCTCACAGGTCAATCTCCCGACTGCAGTTCGTGATTGGTTCTTCCATCCCTTGGCGGATCGACTTCCTCATGCCAGGCATGCTCACAAGGTATAGCGTCTCTTGAATTGCCCTCCAGTCAGCTTCGGCAACCAATACTGCATTGCCGCGCTTCCCGGTAATGTGGACCGGTTCGTGATCGGAAACCGCAGAATCAATGACCCGATAAAGGTCAGAACGGGCGGAAGTAGCTGTAATGGTCTTCATGAGAACTAGCGTGCGCTATCACGTGCGCTTCGCAAGGAAATTTTTTGTGCAATTTTAGGTTCACCGCGATTTTTTCCACATCCGGATGATGTCGAGAAACGGTTCCGCGTAGCGTTGCACCTTGGCCACTCCGATGCCGGGAATGTGGAGTGCTTCTTCGGTGTTGATGGGCTGATAGCGGGCCAGTGCCTCAAGAGTCTTGTTGCTGAAGATGACGTATGGCGGGACATCCTCGCGTTTCGCCATCTTCATGCGGATGTCGCGCAGCATCGAATAGAGTTGTCCATCGTGTCCGTGATCCTTGAGGGCGACTTCCTTGCGTCCGGCCTCGGGGTCTGGCCAAACCAATACAAACGAGGCCTCGCCGCGCATGACCTTGTCGCCGAGCGGAGTGAGCGTCATCAGCGGATATTCTCCGGCGATGGTTTGCACAAGGCCGGCATCTGCCAGGGAGCGCATCAGCGAGTTGAGATATCCGGCACCTTTTTCGCGGAGGATGCCATAAGTCGTGAGTTGGTCGAGCCGTGCGGTGATGATTTCCTGGGACTTGCTGCCAGCAAGCATCTGGACGATGCGGCCGCGGCCGAAGCGGGCTTCCCAGCCGTCCTTGGTGCGGCGGGACATGCGGGCGACGCCACTGAGGGCTTTTTTAACAATCAAATCCTCGTCTCCGGTGGGTGGGCGCGCGTCACCGGCTCCCTCTTCGCGGCAGACATCGCAGGAGCCGCAGACGCCGGCGTCCTCTTCGCCGAAGTAATTGAGAATCCACTTCTGCCGGCAGACCCGCGAGTAACACATCTCGACCATGGCTTTGAGTTTCTCGCGGTCGCGGCGGTCTTTTTCCTCGATGGCGGCTTCGTCGAGTTGGATCTGGCGGGCGGAAAGTTCCGGTTTGAGCAAGCGTGTGCCGCGCATGCGTTTCTTGGGAATATCGAAGCGTTCGATACATCCGGCCTTGGCCAGCACGCCGAGCGCGCTGCCCACGCTCATCGAGTTTTTCACGTCCGAGCCATCGGCGATTTCCTCAAGCGTGCGGTGGATTTCAAAATCCTTGTCGGCCTCGGTCAGTAAATATTGATAGATCGAACGGATGACCGCAGCGGAGGGATTGGCACCCTCGATGAAAAACTCCTGAGTGCGGGTGTCGGCATAATTGAAGAGCAGTTCGCAGGAGGCGGATTCGCCATCGCGGCCTGCGCGTCCGGCTTCCTGATAGTATGCCTCCACGCTGCCCGGTACCTCATAGTGGATGACGAAGCGCACGTCCGAGCGGTCGATGCCCATGCCGAAGGCGTTGGTGGCTACGGCGACATCGGCCTCGCGGCGGATGAAGACATCCTGTGCGCGGACGCGATCCTGATCCGACATGCCGCCATGGTAAGCGACGCATTTGAGGCCCCAGCTCGCCAGGGTTTCCGAAACCGACTCCACTTTCTTGCGGGTGGCGCAATAGACGATGCCGGTTTTGTGTGTGGCGATCACGGATCTCATCCGCTCGTCTTTTTGTTGGGCCTTCTCCACGGAGGTGATGGCCAGCGAGAGATTCGGTCGGGAAAACCCGCTGACTCTGGAGAACGGTTCGCGCAGCCCGAGCACGGTGGTGATGTCATCGCGCACGATCGGGGTGGCGGTGGCGGTGAGCGCGACGCATTGCGGGTGCCCGAGTTTTTCGAGCGAGCGGCCGAGCCGCAGGTAATCCGGGCGGAAGTCGTGCCCCCACTGGCTGAGACAGTGCGCCTCATCCACGGCGAAAAGCGAGATTTCGATGTCCTTGAGCGCGTTGAGGAAACTTTCCGCCCTGAAGCGTTCCGGCGCGACATAGACGAGTTTGTATTTCCCGTTTCTCATGCCGTCCAGGCGCTCCTTTTGTTCCGGCCAGCCGAGGGTGGAGTTGATGACGGTGGCCTCGATGCCGCGGGAAACGAGCGCGTCCACTTGATCCTTCATCAACGCGATCAATGGCGAGATCACCAGCGTCACGCCGCCGAAACAAAGCGCCGGGATTTGAAAACAGAGGGATTTCCCGCCGCCGGTGGGCATGACGACCAGCCCGTCGCGGCCGGAAACAATTTCACGGATGACTTCTTCCTGGCCGTCGAGAAAGCCGCTGAAGCCAAAATATTGTTTGAGCGCCTGATGCGGCGTCATGAGCAAGGGTTTCGTTGTGGCGGTGGGATTGGACATTGCCTGCGCAAATGAACAACATTTTAAAGGCGGCGTCAAAGCGGTTTTTATCCAACGCTCCTTCAGCGGACGGCGGTTCCTGCGGATGGGATGGACGAGAGACTGAATCCGGCCGGATACGATTCGTCTGCGGAAAGATATGGTCCTTGCCGGAGGTATCGTCTGCATCATGACTGCTTTCAAGATACTGGCGCTCAGCCTGCTGGGATCCCTTGCATTGCATGCCGAGGAGGAGGGTGAATTTGCGAACATGTTCAACGGCAAGGACCTCAGTGGTTGGCAGACGACCGGCAACTGGGTGGTCGAGGACGGTATGGTGACTCTCAAACCGAGGCCGGGAGAATCCGGGTGGCAGCGTTACGACGCATACCTGTCAACAACCCGCAAGTACAAGGACTTCGTCATTGATTTGGATTTCAAATTCAACGCCCAAGGGAACTCGGGAGTGTTCTTCCACGTCGGAGATCTCAAGGATCATGTCACTAGCGGCATCGAAGTTCAGATTCTTGATACCTACGGCAAGGAGAACGTCGGCCACCACGATTGTGGCGGCGTCATCCGCACCGTCGGCCCGATCAAGAACATGGTCAAACCGGCAGGCGAATGGAATCACTACACGATCACCGTGAAGAACAAGCTCCTCACCGTGGTGCTCAACGGCGAGCAGATCGTCGATATCGACCTTGCGACTTCGGAAATGAAGGACCGGCCTGCGGAAGGCTACATCAGTTTCCAGGATGAGGCAAAACCGGTCTGGTATCGCAACGTGAGGATCAAGGAACTGAAGTGAGTAATCTCGCAAGGGCAATGGTGGAGCAGGCCGGTGATGCGGAAACTCTTGCAAGGATGGGTGATACCACTCGCGACCCCATCGTGCGTCATCTTAGCACGTTGAAGCGGATTTGAAATCCACCGATCACCGCGTTTCGAGCGCTGCATAGGAGCGCTGAGTCGGGCCGGTGTAGATTTGGCGGGGGCGGGCGATGCGGCCATCCGGGTCTTCCATGACCTCCTTGTAGTTTGCGATCCAGCCGGGCATACGGCCGATGGCGAACATCACGGTGAACATGTCGAGCGGGATGCCGATGGCGCGCATGATGATGCCGCTGTAGAAGTCCACGTTCGGATAGAGCTTGCGGGAAATGAAGTAGTCGTCGTTGAGGGCGATTTCTTCGAGTTTCTTAGCGATGTCGAGCAGAGGGTCCGACTTGTGAAGTTGGGCGAGCACCTTGTCGCACTGGTTCTTGATGATCACGGCGCGGGGGTCGAAGTTTTTGTAAACGCGGTGGCCGAAGCCCATGAGCTTGCGGTTGCCGATCTTGTTTTTGACTTCGTTCAGGAACTTGCTGCCATCGTCGCCTTCCTGGTGGATTTCCTCGAGCATTTCGAGGACGGCTTGGTTGGCACCACCGTGGAGCGGGCCCCAGAGGGCGCAGACGCCGGCGGCGGCGGAGGCGAAAAGATTGGCCTTGCTGGAGGCGACCATGCGGACGGTGGATGTGGAGCAGTTCTGCTCGTGGTCCGCGTGGAGGAGGAAGATGAGGTCGAGCGCCTTGACGATTTCCGGTTTGAGTTCGCAGTCCTCGTTAGGCAGCGAGAACATCATGTGAAGGAAGTTCGCGGTGTATTTGAGGTTGGATTTTGGATAGATGGCGGGCAGTCCGTGGGCCTTGCGGTAAGAGAACGCGGCGATGGTGCGGACTTGGGAAATCAGGCGGGCGGCGTGGTAGGGGAAACGTTCCTCGCGTTTGCTGATGATGTTCGGGTGGTAGGACGAGGCCGCATTGATCATCGAGGAGAGGATGGCCATCGGGTGCGCGGTGGACGGGAATCCCTCGAAATGGAAGCGCATACCCTCGTGAAGCATCTGGTTTTCACTAAGCAGATTGGAAAACTCGGTGAGCTGGGCGCGGGTGGGTAATTCTCCGTAAATGATGAGGTATGAAGTCTCGATGAAGGTGCTTTTTTCCGCGAGTTCCGCGATGTCGTAGCCGCGATATCTGAGGATACCAAGTTCACCATCGATGAAAGTGACGGCGCTCTCGCAGGCTCCGGTATTGCCATATGCGGGGTCGAGAGTGATGCAACCGGTTTTATTGCGGAGGGAGGAGATATCTATTCCAACTTCTCCCTCTGAGCCAGTTACGGTTGGAAGCACCAAGGGCTTACCATCAATGATCATTTCGACAGTTTCGTTCATACGCGGCAGAACCAAGCAGTTTTGTTTACGGTAGGCCAGATTTGATTACAAAAATTTTCAGGCTCTCGTTAACGTTGCCGCATATCCTCTGGTGGAGGGTCATTCCTCAGTGTCCGGGTAGGACCCCAGAAGTTTCACGAAAGAACAATGGTCAGAGAGAACCCGGAGGGCTTCCGAGACTTTGGGGTCATCGCAATGGCCGCTGAGATCGACGTAGAAAATGTATTCCCAATCACGGCGTTTCGAGGGGCGTGACTCGATTTTCGACATATTGATGTGAAAATGGTCGAACGCTTGTAGCGCTTTGACCAGAGAGCCCGGGCGGTCATGGATGGCAAAAAGAATCGAAGTGCGGTCCTTCCCGGTGGGCGGGCAGGTTTTTTCGCCGATGACCAGGAAGCGCGTGGTATTGGTGGCGCGGTCCTGGATGTGTTCCTCCAGCACGGTGAGTCCGTACATTTCCGCAGCAAGCGCGCCGCCGAGGGCTGCGGCTCCCTGGTCCGCCTGATCGAGGGCGATTTGCGCGGCCTTGGTGGTGGAAGAGACCTCGACGAGTTCCGCGTCGGGGAAATTCTTGTGAATCCATGCCCGGCACTGGCCGAAAACCTGGGGGTGAGAGTAGAGGGTTTTGATTTGATCGCGTGGAATCACCGCCATCAGGTTGTTTTCAATGCGCAGGAGAATCTGTGCGCAAATGTGCAACGGAGAATCGACAAAAAGATCCAGCGTATGGGAAACCGCGCCTTCGGTGGAGTTCTCGATGGGGACCACCCCGTAATCGGCGGTCCGGCGGGTCACTTGGTCGAAGACATCGGAGAAATTCGGTTGTGGCGAGTAATTGACCGAGTGGCCGAATTTCTTGATGGCGGCTTGATGCGTCCAAGTGCCTTGCGGCCCGAGGTAGGCGATTTTTAAATCATCTTCCAAGGCCAGCGCGGCTGACATGATTTCCCGAAAGATGGCACGCACGGATTTTTCCGGCAGACGGCCGTGGTTCATTTCGATGAGCCGCCGCAGCAGAGCTTCCTCGCGTTCCGGCGCGTAAATTTGCAGGCCGTCGCGTTTTTTAACAATTCCCACCTGATGGACCAGTTCGGCGCGACGGTTGAGCAGGTCGAGCAGATCATGGTCGATGGTGTCGATTTGG
Organism: Akkermansiaceae bacterium; assembly: GCA_903906515.1. Taxonomy (GTDB): domain Bacteria; phylum Verrucomicrobiota; class Verrucomicrobiia; order Verrucomicrobiales; family Akkermansiaceae; genus Luteolibacter. Next base: position 928 of record CAIVKO010000234.1, on the reverse strand, counting down.
AGTCTGATATCGTCGAGGTTCACGGGTTCGAAATGGGAGTTAAACTTCGGTGGATGAGCTGTCGCTTTCGCTATCGGCTGCGGCAGCGGGGGTCTCCATGGCGCTGAAGGCCAGTTGTTGTTCGGGATCTGTTGCTGATTTGGCCTCTGGAGGTTCCGGGAGTTTCACTTTGCGGAGCTCCGTGGCATTCGGCAGGTCGTCGATGGAGCGGATTCCGAAATGCTCGAAAAACAGATCGGTCGTTTCGTATAGCAGAGGCCTGCCTGGCAGTTCGGCGCGCCCACCGATACGAATGAGGTCGCGATCGAGGAGTTTCTGGATCATCCCGTCGCAAGCCACGCCGCGAACGGCTTCAATGGCTGCCTTGGTGATCGGTTGGCGGTAGGCGATGATAGCCAGGGTTTCCATGGCGGGCCCACTCATGCGCTCCGGTTTGCGGCCTGGAAACAACTGGCGGACGAAATCGCCGTATTCCAAGCGGGTGTAGAGTTTCCATCCGTTGGGCCGTTCGAGAATGGTGAATGCACGCTGGCTTTCCTGATAGGTCGTATTGAGCTCAAGGATCGCAGCTGTGATGTTTTCCGAAGAAGTGGCAGCCAAGGCCACGAGCCAATCTGGGAGCAGCGGCGCCTCCTTGCCTTCCTCCGCCTCACGGACGCGGATATCCTCCGCCTCAGCCACCCGCGCGCGGACCAAACGCGCAAGCTCCTCGGATGCGAGAGGGTTCTGCGAGGCAATGAGAAGGGATTCGACGATAGCGCTGAGCTGCATGGCGGAGCCGCACCATAATCAAGTGGTCGGGCATTTCAAGCCTCGTCCCTGAAACCGTGAGAAACAGTTTATTTTTTATTTCCTCAACTTTCCGCTTGATGGACACGACTTAACGGGCTAACCCACCACGCTCTTCGCGCCTGCCACCACCAAATTG
>CAIVKO010000233.1 GCA_903906515.1 Akkermansiaceae bacterium | reverse complement strand
TCGGTGCCAACCTGGAAACATCGGTGTAATGGAAGTCATTGATGATCAATGAGCAAATATCACGCCAACTCGCGAAAAACCTAACATTATTTTATCCCAAATGACCCTTAAGTTAGCGCCATTCGGGACTGACCCCATAGACGGCCCGCAGCACTTCTTGAACTTGCGGCCGCTTCCACAAGGGGAGGGTTGATTGCGACCGACGGTATCCGTTTCATTCAACAGCTCCTCGACAGGGATTTAAACTCAACACCAGCCCATTTTTCAACCTTCAACTATACCATCCTGTGGGATGACTGTGACTCCGTAAGTATCCACTTCCCTTGTAGCGGCTCGATTTCTCAGTCCGAGTGCTACTTTTCCTTCACCACAAATTCATCGATAGCACGGTAGCTGATGTGGCCGACGGGGTCTTCGATAAAAAATACATAACTGCGGATCTGGTTGTCCACCGGCCAACGCGAAGTGCTGAGTATCCGATCGCCCTCAGCGCCCCGCGTGGCGAATGCAATATCGTAAAAGTTACCCGACCTTGCTCCCTCCGGCCGGTATACTGCGACCTTTCCGGACTCTAATAAAAATTTACTTGTCCCTAGTTTTCCTAGGATCGACTTGTGGGTAAAGTTGCCGAAAAAACAGTCCTCCTTCCGGAACGACAGATCATCGGTGCGGATGACGTGTGCGGTGTATCCCGAATTTTTTGCCGGTGCCAGCACGATGACAAATCGCTTCCCCTCCTCAGGCAGCATTATATTACAGAGAATCGCGTCTTTTTTTGAGTCCTTGAGGATCAGTATCCTCCGAAAAACCTTCATAGGCTCGCTCACATTATTGACGGGGATGTCGAATTCAGGAGTCCGGACATCATCGGAAATCAGATAAACTTTTCCGAGTTCCGGCGGAACCACCATCGCAAGCATGCGGATCATAATCGATGAATTGCCGGACTTCCCCATTTCCTGTCCCGAAAGAGGGATGGGTAACATAAACAGCGCCAAGAGCAGGATGAGTTTCATAAATTTTGTCAGATTTCGTCGGGGGATAGCCAGCGGAATGAAATGATATGGAAACGCCTACCGAATACCTTGTTCAGGGCGCTGAGATCCGAAGTCACGGTGGTCACGGGATTGAACAGGTCCATGAAATCCGCTTTACGTTGAACAATCGCCTCGCAATATGCCGTGGCCAGGACATTTCCGCTAGAATCCATTTTCCGCCCGCATGTCCGGATGAGAAATGAATCGGAGCGGACTGCGATATAAGGGGCGATGGGCGTCAATATGTCCGCCTGTTTTACGATCCCGGGAATACCCGTCGCCGCAGGCCCAGCCTCGGCCTTCGGAAAAACATAAGCCGCAGTGGAGGTAACGCTGCGGGAAGTATCTTGGAATCCCTTGTTGATAGGCACATCAGTTGAATCCAAAGCACTCTGAATGCAGCCTGCAAGGGCCAGAGTCTCATCGGTGGTAATGCGGCGGTTGACGAAGTCCGCCAGCGAGAGGAATGGTCCGCGCTTGCGGACCTGATTAACGATCGCTATCGCGAGTGAATTGATCTCATCATCGCTGAGTGTCCGCCGTCCCGCCCATTGTGAAGGTTCCTTTATGGCGACTGGATTTTTTGCATCCACCATGGTTTCGAGTGGTGAGTTCAGGCCGGCAACCGGTGTTTCCTTCTCATTGGGAGTGTTGATTTCTGCGGAGGTAGCGGTTGCACGCGTGATCGAGTTCCGCTTTTTCAAGGCGCTGAGAACGCTCTTCCATGCCTCAACGGAGGTCGAGTTCACGTTGAACATTCCTTCAGCCTCCAGCAATGAGGCGCTTATCAAGTGAGCACCTGATGCAGGCAGCCCACCCCCCGTGAAGAGCTTGGCAACCGCACTTGCAGAAGTTTCGTTTCCGAGTGCCGATACGTAGCGGTGCAGAGGAAGTTTTTGTTTTCCGTCGATAAAATCCTGATAGACCTGTTTTTGGTTGCGTTTCGTGGTGAAGGTTGCCGCAGTTTGCGGGCAAATGCCCGAAAAAAACCAATCATCCCACAGGGCACGGTTGGCGAGGTAAGAATGGTCGGCCAGCACGCGACCACCGTTGAGCACCCCGCTGGTCTTGTCAGGAGGCATGATCGACGGAGCGAAGGAATTGCCGATGGGGTGGATAATCTGGGGCAGAGCAGGCTGGCGGGCCTTGACGATACCGTAACCTGCGGTGGGAGCAAGGGTGGTGTGGCCGTTGGCAAAAGCATATTGGAGTGCACCGAGTGAATAGAGAGGTTCACGAGGCACCGAATGAGTGCATAAAAACGAGTTACCGTCTTCAGCATTCATTCCACCGCCGAAATAGGCGTTGCCGTTGGCACTGACCTCAAGAAGTGGAGTCTTGAAACTGTTCAAGGGATTGATCTGGACCTCATAAGGCAGCATGTTCAGTTCATTGTCATTGAGATCATAAAAATCCGTGAACATCGACTTTGGGTTGAAACGCGAGAGGAACCTGGATGACCTCTCTGATCCTTTTTCGGTCTTAGCACGGTAGGAATACAACATGAACGGCTCTTTCCGACCCACCAACTGCTCATAGCTCAGCCGCCGAGTGCTCGATGGCGGGATTTTTCCAAAAAACGAGGGCCTGGAAAGCGCGGTCAGCCTGGCGGTTATGGGTTTTGGATTTAGCTCATCGTAGGGTTGCCCATACATGTAATCCACGCTAATTCCCCCGATGCCGATCGTTTCCCCGCGCCAGTCCCGGTCTTCCTTGTAAAACACATCATGGCTATTTATCGACCAACGTCTGGAACCGGAGGACACCTGCGAGTTCGGATTGACTTCGTAGCTGAACGAATCACCTGCCTTCAGGAAAAGTTTGGAATTTCCGTAGAAATAAGCAATTCCCCCACCAAAATTCCAGCCCGCCACAGCATCGATAAAGTTATTGTTGACACCCTTAATGTCCTTATCGACAACGTCCGTGTTAGGTCCCTGAGAGACCATGACAACCTCACCCGGTTTGAGCACGAGAGGCTGGATTTTTCCGGCGAGGACTGTCATGTAATTCCATTCAGCGCCGCCCAAGCAGTTATATAGGCTCGCGTTCACCGTGTTGCTGCCAAGGTTGATTTTGACGTCATATGGCAGTTGCCAGTATCTGATGGAATTGTATGCAGGAGTGACCACGACCGGCACATCCAGAGGGTTCCAGTAGGTGATGATGGGGTCCACGACGATCTGCAGGTAGGCACCACTCACACCGTTCTCTATCGCCGGTTTGGCGCGGAAAGAAAGCAGGGTTTGGTATTGAATGATCGTGGGTTGTTTGTAGTAATACGCGTCATCCACGTAGGCAGCGGCGCTAGTGGCCGGCATCTGAAGATAGCTCGCAGTCGCGGGCATGGCATCATTTGTGGTATAGGTGTAGAGTCCGCCTTTTTTCAACTCTTTGTAAATGTTGTAGTGCAGCCACAACTCGGACATGTTGATTCCCGCTTTGGAAACAGCTCCCTCTTTCGCGATATACAAGGGCTCCACCGGTTTGTTTGCAGAATCTTTTTCAAGATAGAACGACAGATCCTTCCTGAACCCTCCGCTACGGACGTTGGTGATAAGCGAACGGTTATATGCCGTTAGATCATGGATAAGGCCCTTGACAGGACCTGCCGTCAACAACGAAGAATTCGACAATGTGATAACTTTTTCCAGCGAAGTGTCGGTCGTATCCACTGTTTCAAATGGACGGACTCCATTAGATACGACGTTTCCAATTCCGTAGCCAGGCATGGTTTGCATATCCTCGCGGACTAGGGTGGCTACTCCATTGGTCAATTGCTTGGCTCGCGAAATGAGTCCCTTGGTGCCAAGATCGCTGACCCACCACGCGAACTGATGCCGACCGGCAGCGGTGGAATTCGATGAAATCACCGGAACTTTAACAATGTCCCCTCCGGGGCCGGCAGATTTCACACCAACCAACTCGATGGAGTTAGCGTAGTCCGGTGACGGGATCCAATCCCAATCCTTTTTAACCAAACTGGTCGGATTTCCTGAAACAAACCATTGCAGGAATTCCGGACGCACAGGCCGGTCCACGGTGTTGGCATCCCAAGATTTATAGACACCGACGAAGTGTTTGGATGTGTTGGCGACCGTGGCGGCATCGGTGCTCAGTTGATCCGCAGGAACCGAGACCCGAGTGTCGGGGCCGAGTTGTTTTTGGATATCACCAATGGCAAGCATCAAAGACAGCTTGGCATTGGCCTTCGCCTCCGCCATGGCCATATCCTGGGACGAACTGCGCATCGCGACAGAGGAGAGAGAAAGCAGGCCGACCGCGAGGATAGTCAGGAGAATGACCAGGGTGAGCGTGACCACCAATGTAAATCCCGCCTTCCGTGGAATCAACCTCGGGAGAACAGCAACAGGAACGGGAGTTGCGTGGGTCATGTCACACATGGACTTATTACTTTAACTTTAGACTCTTTTTCAGTCTGCCGTAGATGGTATCCGGGTAGAGTCCCGTTTTCGGACAGTCTGGCCGGGTCACCGAACCCAGAGCCGCAGCAAAAGACTTTTCAAAACGACTCTTCTCCTCCGGTGTGACGGCGGCCGCGACACCCGCATCCGCCAGCAAAAAGTTGTAAGGATTCAGCGCGAGCCCACTTTCCAGCAACTTCATCCCGTGGTCCCTGCGGTCGGCCTCCGGCAGGAGACAGAACAGCTGCCAGGCCATCATGGAATCGATGAAGGCACCGAAGCCGTGGTTCACTGCCCAAGCGATGCTCTGGTGGTAAACCATCTTTTTGCGCTCGATCTTCTCGCCGAAATTCCACGGAGTCAGCACCGAGGTATCCTTGGGGCCGGCTCGCATGAACTGACTTCCCTTACACTGATAACTACCCGTCTTCGCGTCCTGTGCAAAATAGACCAAGGCGCAATGCCCTGGCTGACCGGCTGTGGAAGCGGGCACGCCGAGCGCCTTGTATGTGCGCGTGGCCAGCATGGCCATGGTGCCGCATACACCGCCATCCTTCAACATCATCGGAACGGTGTTGTAGGCGAATGGGAAGGGACAAAGGCGACGGGCCGCCAGAAAATCGGGCTGTTGTGCGATCTCTCCGGCGTATTCGGCATATGTGCGCAGCTCGCCCTTGGCACAATAGCGCTGCCAGATTTCGTCCTGCTCCCTCAATGATCGCATGTCCCGGGCCAGAAAAGTCAGCACCGGCCAAGGTGCCGTCAACGGGCAGTTCGGTAATTTCGGATTGCCTTTCACTGACGTCGCGCACTCGGCGTTGCGGATCAGGAAACGGCAGTTCGCTGCGGGCGAGGGCGAGGGGTCCGGCTTCTCTGGCAGCAGTCCCTTGGCGACGTATGCGGCCCTGAACAACTTGAACGCGCTGAGAATTCCGTTGGCATCCGGCCCCGTGACCCGGCTTTTGCGCTTAGAATCAATCGAGTTGTCACCGCAGTTGACGGACACATTGCAGCCGTTCGACTTCATGTAGTTGTTGAACGCCTCCTGCAGCCCCTGGTTGGCCATCACGTCCGCCGCGATCAGCGTGCGTTTCCCCTTGGCGTCGGAAATCTCATTCCCGTTCAGGAAGTTGATGATGTGGTCATTCACGTCCAAGGTACGGCCTAGCTCCTTCGTGTTGACCGGTTTCAGCGGGCAAGCCGGGATAGTCAGGCGGATCGGGGCGCGAGGCGCGAGATTCGCCTGAGTCCCCTGCTCTGCATGTATGATGGCCATGGCTAGCGCCAGTTGGCGGTATTTCTCAAAACACTCCTGGCCGAGATCCAACCGAAGTGCATAGAGCATCATCACCACGTTCGCACAGTTGACCCTCGCCGAGTAAACACTGCCCGCTACATCCGGTGTGCGGTCGATCCACCTGAGGAACTCCTCTGGAATTGCCTTGTCGGCGGAAGCGAGATCCGCACGAGTCTTGGCCCGCGCATAGTCCAGATAGGCGGCTCGCACCGCCGGCGTAAAGCAGTAGAGCGCACCAGAGGTCGCCTTGAACAAACTCTCGCGGCAAGCAGCTGCTTTGGCCGCCAGCGCCACCGTCGCGGCGGAAGAAGGAACCTCAGGTGCGGCGGCTTGAGTGCGCGGAACTTCGGCCGACTCAAGTGCATCGTCAAAAACATCATCAGGCCTCATACTTGCGGCGCACACCGGCAGCAGCGCCATGCACAGCACAACACCGAACAACCGAAACAGGCCGTGTAAAATAATTTTTACCAGTTCAGTGTGCACTGTGGTTTAGACCTTTCATTGAACGGTTAGCATCGCCGGATCAAGACCTTCGGCCTTTGCCGAAATTTGAATAGAGCCGTCGTTCCCAGGGGAGATGAGCAGCGCCGAGGAGATACCCGCTTCGGAGGTGATCTGCTCAGGTGAGGCCAGTTCGGCATTAGTGACAGCGAAAGTAATCGGTAGGGAAGCGTCAGGGACAAGGGTGCCCTTACTATCGAGAATTTCCGCGTGAACAAAGAACGAGTCCTTCGCTTTCCGGGAAACAGGGATACCCTCAAGCCTCGTGACCAACCGGATCCGGGCCGGTTTTCCCGGCGTGCGCACTACATGCTCGGCAACCTGCTTACCCTGAATATAGGCGACGGCCTTAAGTTCCCCTGGCACAAACGCCTTCACACTGAACGTGAATGGAGCATGGGATAGCTTGTCAGAAAAGAGATCCTGGTTCGGTTTCCGCCGGTCGATGACTTCGCCATTGAGACTCAACTCCACCTCGTCGCAGTTGGAGAAAACACGGATGGAGAGAGGGGATTGTTCGGTCCAATGGGACGCGATGAATACCATAGGCTTGGCCTGAAACTCGCCCTGAGGGGCACGCTGGCTGGCGTAAAAGTGATAGACGAACTTGGGCAGGCGGAAAAAATCCACAATGCCGCTGGTGCAGTAATGCGGAGTAGCTCCGCTGCTGTAGTCGTTAAACAGCCAGTTGGCATCGCCAATCATCGATGGGCAGACGTGGTTCTGATTGTGACCTTCCTGGAAATTGAGCGCCTGTTGCAGCATGCGCTTTTCTCCATCCGCGCGGCGTTGACGACTATTGGACTCCTCCCTCTTGAGTTCCTTCACTCCGGTCTGGTTGAAGTTAGCCGCCCGATCGGCGTAGTATTCCCAGTCCCCATATTCGGCGGTGAGGATAGGCTTATCGCCTTGTTTCCAATCGTCCCAGAACTTCGGACCGCCCGTGTGCTGGCGGGCCGGAATAAAGACATCGTGAAACTTGTTGCTATGACTTACTGAAATAGCACCTGGATATTCCTGACCGACAATCTCGTGAAGCTGTTTTAGAAACGCATCCGGATGATTGGTCTCGTTCAGTGAAGTTTCCCAGAAGATGCAGGCCGGATGATTGCGGTCACGGCGGATCATATCGCGAGCATGCTGCAAGGAACGCTCGGCAAACAGTCCATCTTTGTAGTATTGCCAACCCGGGATGGGCTCCATCACAACAAGACCGTAGTAATCGCAGGCATCAAGAAACGCTGGAGCGTTTGGATAGTGTGAGAGACGGACAAAATCAAATCCAGCCTGCTTGATCAGAGCCGCCTCACGCCACTGAGCACTATCCGGAAGGGCGTAGCCGATGTAAGGATACTCCTGATGCCGGTTAGTTCCCCGTAAAAACATGGCCTGACCGTTGATAGCAAAACGCCCCGCTGTGCAAGTCACAGAACGGATACCCACATTGATACTTTGGCTATCGGCAATGGCACCGCCGTCATTAAGAACCTCGACAGTGAGCGGGTATAAGTGCGGCGCGGTCGGAGACCAGAGTTGCGGTGATGGAACCTTCAGATTGAGTGTTTCAGTTATGGATTCACCGGGTGCCAGAGTGGCCGCATCGGATCGCTCGGAAAGCGTGGAGAGCGAACACCGAACCGAGAAATTGGCGGGAGTGCTCCGGTCGTTTTTCACATGGACACGAACCTGGACGATTGCTTCATCCGCCGACACCTTGGGATATGTGACAAATACTCCGCCAGATGCGGTGAGATTGGAGGCCACCGGGTCGGTGATGTGCAGTCTATCGGTTACCTGCAGTTCCACATTTCGATAAAGACCGTGATACCACGAGAAATCCAACTGACGATAGGGCTTACCGGGGGGCAGATCGGTATTCTCGCGATTGTCGAGTTTGATCATCAAATCATTTGGCTCGCCTTCATTTAACAACCCGGTCAAATCGACCTGAAATGGCAGGTATCCACCCGCATGGGAGGCAAGCGGTTTACCATTGAGTGAGACTTCCGCGGTATGCATGGCAGCCTCGATGTTGAGACAGACCCTTTTACCCTTCCATGCCGGGTCCGCAGTAAACACTTTTCGATAGATGCACTCCCCCATCCACATCTTGTCGCCCATCAGCAGCGGCGCCAGTTGCGCCGTATGCGGGAGCGCTACGGCTTTCCAATCATCGGACTTTACGGAAGCGGCCGCATTAGTTGTAAACATCCAGCCTTCATTAAAAGAATGAGGTTTCATGTCCGGGGCATCACCAGCAAGGCAAGAACCGGTCACGATGAGCAACCCGAGCAATAAACCGCCAGCCCCCAGGCCCTTCCGCTTCATATTGTATTTCATAACTTCTTCTCTTTTGAGTTTATTTATTTCTCTTTAACATTTGTCGAATTGCCACGATCCGTGCTAGTGGGCTTCGACTCCAGCACCAGCACCTCGAACGGCTGCAATGCAATGACGGTCGGCTTACCGGCCGTCATCTCCAGCTTTTGCACTCTCTGATCCGCAAACGGGCTAGTCATCGTGAAATCCTTCGCCGCGAAAGCCGGAAGTTCGAACACAGCACCGGCATCCAGAGAAACATCCTGGGCCTGATCATTCGGATTTCGCAGCGTTAGAATCGCCTTTTTCGGCGTCCAGGAGGCCCAGCCGTAAATTTCATGCTTTAACGGGTCGCCGCCCACCCAGTGTGTATCAACCAGCACATCGGCGTTCAATCTAGCCCATTTCGCCGCCGAGGCCACCGCATCCCACGACTGTGTGTCCATAATAGTCGGCTGGATGTAGAGTTCTTGGAGCGCGGTACCGCAACCGAAATAGGAACGTGCCTCGTTGCGCAAATCAGTTCCAGATCCGGCAGCACGGCCAGCCGCACCAAGCGCTGCATGCACTATCCCGTGATTCATGATAGAATTCAACGGATAGAGGGGGCCAACTTTGACCACACCCTGATATGTTACGCCATCCCGGTAATTCATCCATTTCTCACGGTCGCTACCTTTGCATGACCAATCCCAATTGACATCCTCCCCACCCCGCCAGGTGCTGTCAATCACGTTCAGCCAGAACGGCGACGGCCACGTCCCCACAGTGACATTAAAAAAGAGGTTAGGGTCAACCTGCCGCAATTCCCTGGCGCATGACAGCAACGCCATAAAATGTGGCGATGCCCCCTCCCCCGCCTTGTCCCACTTGAAATAATTGACCTTGTTTTTCTTGACCAGATTTGCGCAGAAATCACGGAACCACTCATAATATGGAGCGTATGACAGATCAAGAAACGATCCTTCACGCACCAGGCCAAGCTTGCTAGCATGCCCCACCCGTTCCGCGATGAAGGCATACCCGGCAAGCGGAGAAATCCAGATTCCCATGTGTGAATGCACACGATCCAACTCCGCGGTGATTGAATCGAATCCTGAGGGGAATTTCTTCTTATCAACCGTCCAGAACCCTTCACGTGGAGCATCCCAGCCGTCATCCAGAACATAGGACTCCATCGCGACGCCCCGCTTGACCGTCATTTCCTCAGTGAACGCCTTGACATTCTTCAGGATCTTCTCTTCATCGAGATTAATATGAAGGTCGAACCAGCAGTTGTAGTGCAGAAACTGGCTATAAGGCCGGGCGCGCTCGCGCTCCCCATAGCGCAAGAAGGCGCGACGCAACTGCCCCTCAGGGTAAGTGCCAAGCACGGAGGAGAACTCATACACCTTGCCGTCCTGGAGCGGCAGATTACAGTCTAATCCACACAACACAGGACCTGGTTCACCAGGTAACAGGACGCCGTTACTAACCGCTATTTTCCCGAAAGAATCCGTATCGTTCGGGGATCCGCCCAGACGCACGCGTAGCTCCGCTTTCTTCAGACCTTCAGGCACCGTCAGTGTATAGGTATTGGCCTGTTGCGAGAGCCCACTCCAGCCGACATGCTCATCCTTGGAGACGACTTTGCCGTCAGCCACCAGTTGGACCTCCGCAACATCTATACGGAAGACGCCGCGCTCATAAGCAAACTGAACCGTCATGGGGCCGGGCTTCAATTCAGTGATCTTGCGGTTAACCGTTTTCGCCAGCATGTCCACCGGTGTCCACTTGTCTGGGACTCCCCCGCTCGGTGCCATATTCTTCGACATCGGCAGTTCTTGCCCCATGAACAGATGGTCGGAAACAACAGGGTTACCAGCCATCGCTGTGCCTTCGTTCCAAGCCCTGCCCACACTAGCTTCAAGACAACACACCTCAGTCAGCTTACCTTTGTCCCCCTCCACGCGCAGCAACTGGCGCACATAGTGTGAGCCGTCCCGCAGTTCGGCGCGCCACTGAAGGGTAAGACCCGTGGAACGATGCTGGAACCGGGCCGAAAGCTGCCAGCCTTTCAGATGCTGTGCCGCACAGGCCGAAGCGGGAAGCGGCTTGATGACTTCAAGTGTCGGCTGATCCACAAGCTGGCAGTCTGACGCGGAAATCCTGGTTCCTTTATCCACCTGGACCGCGAAAACCTCGCTACGTTGGGCATAGGAACGGCCGTTCACATGGTCTACGACCCGGGTCAATAGCAGTTGCCCGCCGTCCAGAGACCAGTCCATCCCCACCACGTTGTTAGTCAGAGTAAACAGCTTGTCTTTCTGCTTCGCCGCGGCCGCACCCGGCATGGTCTTGGCATAAACGATGTCCGGCTTACTAAAGGTGGCAGATACATCGGCCCCTAGCACATGGCCAACGCTGGCCACACAGACGGCAATGGCCAGTAATGCGGGAAGTCCATGCGCGGACATCCCCCACGAGAAGGTCATGCCGGTGTCAATGGATCGTTGGTTCTGTATTTTCCTTGTCATTTTTTTCTCTTTCAACGCTTATTTATATCTCTCACCACACAAGTATCCGTGCCTTCATTCCTCTCAATCCCCTGGCGCGAGGACAATAGTTTCGCCTGCAGAGGTCTTCAGAGACAGGCGTTCTCCAGTTAGTATTTCATTCGTCTTGCCGTTGCGCGCAACTCGGACTTTCTTGCCCGGCCAGGGATTCTGTACCGTGCAGGGTTTGCCCTTCTCGCTGACAATCTTCACGCCGGATACCACGCCGATTTTCAATTCAGCTGACACGAGAAAAGCGCCCACAGTGCGCAATGTCCCGAAGCGGGCGTCCTGATCCTTCGGCCAGCAGGGAAAGAACCGTATCACGCCCTCGTGGCTTTGCAGCAGCATCTCGTTGATCGCCAGAAAGCCACCGCAACTCTCGACGCCGCCACCACCGTAAAACAGTAGGAGGTTCGGAAAGGAGTGCTTGTCGCACTCCTCGCGCAGTTTAGTCAGGATAATTTTCGGATCATACCCAATACGAGCACAGGTAGTGTACCACGACGAGAAGCCGTTATAATCCGCCCAACGGGCCATCTCATTGATGGTATTATGGCAGATAGCCAGCAATTTCGGATCACTATCAAGTCCGATGGTATCACACGGAAAGATATGCTGGATTCCCAATGTATTGTCGTTCCACCAATCCAAGCCCTTTTCCGTGTAGCGGAACACGGTCTTGCCGTTGCGTTCCTGCAAGGGATACGCACTGAGCTTGTCCAGAATGTCCTGCCACTTCGCCCGCCGGGACTCATCCACGCTCAGGTCCTTGCTCATGAGGATCAAATTCTTGAATAGATTTCTAACAAGACCCAACGAGAGAATGGGATTCACATCCTCGCCTGAACCTTCATGGATAGAATCGCCATGTATCACATACCGGCCATTTTCCAGCTTGAGATAGTTTTCCCAGAAATCTGCCACTTCCAATAAATAAGGATACGCCGTCATTTTAAGGAACTCCTTGTCCTGTGTATACTGGTATTGCCAAATGAAATTCAATGCGACATACGCAGCATTCGAACGCTGTCCATGATCCTTTTCGCCCTCCGGAAAAATCCCCCTTGGCCCGATACATACAGGAAAATGAACACCCATCCAACCGTGCTTCTTTGCTACCTCTTTGGCTCGGGGCACCGATTCAAGAATCGCCTGGTAAAAAGGCACCGACAAATTTGCGTGGTTACTGGAATAGGTTATGTAATACGGTGCCTGGAAATTATAATTTAAATGATAATCGCCCTGCCATTGGGCGAAAAGGGTAACCCAGCATCCCCACAGCCCAGGTGCCACCTTTCCCTCCTTGCTGCACGAGCCCAACACATACAAGGCCGCATACCAACGCTTCTCAATCTCCTTGTCAGGAATCTCGATGAATGAGCGTGCCCAGAAGCCCTTCCACCACTCTCTGTGCTTAACCGCCATCGCCGGAATATCCTTTGCCTGCAACGCCAACACCTTCGTTTTCGCTGTCTCCAGACAATCAGGTGCATCCAGCTTGGAGAGCACACACGTCACGATCGTCACCACCTCGCCCGCATTGAGTGTCAGTTTCAGCGTGCCCGCGCCGGCATCAACAACGGGCTTGCCGCCAATGATACGGCTCGCCACCGCGATATCCATACGTTGGTCGAGAGACGCGTCCTGGCTCTTCCGCGTGTAACACAAGACGCTGGAGGGAAGGCTCGTATGGCTGGTTCCCCATGGCTCGTCCAAGCCGTTTTTCTGGGATAATACGGCAGTTACCGGTTTGCTGCCTGCACACTTCAATTCCGTCACCAATAGATTGGAATAGGTATCAACGAATGAGCGCGTCTGCACTGTAACCTCACCGTTGGTGAAAGTTCCTCGCACCTCCGCCAATGCAAGATCCTGCTCCTGCCGGTAGCTTGCCCCCTTCAATTCGGTAATTGCAAGAGTCAGTCCTCCGACCGGCATCGCACGCGAACCATCACCATACCCCCACCAGTCGTTTTTGCCGATGTAGAAGCGCTGTTCTTCCGGCGGCCCCGCCAGCGCGATGCCGAGATCGCCGTTACCCAGCAGAGGCCCATCAGGCATGTAGTAAGTGGGGACATTCTTCGGTGGCTCGGTAAAAACGGCGCTGTATTTCATGGCGGGCGCGGTGGCATCCGCTTGCGCGGTTGTTGCCGGCGCGGCAGAGGCAAGCCCGCATCCCATAACTCCAACGGCTATGATGACCAGAAACTTGTTTCTCATACGATTCTGTTTTTCTTTTCTTTTCATAACTCTTCCTGTAACTATTTCTCAGTCACGCCTTTCACACAATCCGTACGGAACGGCGTAGCTGGCAGACCATCTTTATTAAATAAATTCACATCGGGCACGTTCGCCCAGCCATACCGGACGGCGACCGGCTGCGTGACTTCTTTACTCGAAACGATCACGGTTGAGCCGGAAATAACAGCTTCCGCCGGAATAAATTTGTTATCACTGCCAGCGATGGTAAATCCTTTGAGCGCGCCGTCCTTCGCCACCAAGCCACCGCCGACATGAGTAAACGAAAGGGTTGCCTTGCCGCCACGCACCTTCATCCCGGCAAAGACCGGGCCGGAGTATTCAACACGCTCCCCATACGCCACCGCACGCGCCGCCAAGGCCAGACGCGCGCCGACTGGCTCTTTCGGCTTCGGATGAATATCAGTGGCGTGGCCGCAGTCGGTGATAACGGCCATCGCCGTCTTCGCTGTCTGCTGCCACGTCAGCAACTGCGACTCGCGGATCTCTGGAACCATGTCGTTGTGGGGCGCGATCTGCACAAACAGGAACGGCAGCTCCGGAAGCCCCCAATCGTCGCGCCAGCACTTGATCAGCGTCGGGAACAATTCCCGGTAGACCGTGGCCCGTGAGGCATCATACGCATTGCTTTCGCCCTGGTACCAAATCACGCCGGAAATGGCGAACGGCTGCAGCGGCGCAATCATCGCATTGTAAAGAAACGACGCCCCCCCCTCCACCGGTTCTTTCCCCGCAATTTGTTGCAGCTTCGGGTTCGCCGCCAAGGCCCGCCAGCTCAGCCAGCTCTCGGCCGCCGTGCCGCCGACCCGGGAGTTGATCAACCCGACCGGCACTTTCTGCGACAGCCGCACATCGCGCCCGAAGAAATAGGCCACCGCCGAAAACCACTCCACGGATTGACTCGTACACTCACTCCAACTTGCCGTAATGTCGCGTTTCGGCTGGGTCGCACCGCCTTGTGGCACTCCCAGCAACCGGAGTAGCGGATCATTGGCGAGAGCGATCTGCTTGGCCGAGTCCGTCAGCCAGTGCATCTCAAATTGCATGTTGGACTGACCGCTGCAAACCCAGACATCACCGACCAGCACGTTCTTGATCTCCACGGTATTCGCGCCGGCAATGGTCATCACCTGCGGCACTGCGTTGGCGCGCATCGGTCGCAACCGCACCATCCACTGTCCATTGCTGGCCACCGCGCTGACTTCCTGCTCGGCAAACTTGACCGTCACCTTCTCGCCATCGGCGGCACTGCCCCAGACCGGCACGACGCAGCCGCGCTGCAAAACCGCGCCGTTGGAAAACAGCGCATGCGGCTTCACTTCCGCCCGCAACAGCGCGGGCGTAACCAGATACAAAAAAATTGATAGATATGCTTTATTCATGGTTTTTCACTTTGTTAAATTCATGGGAACACTCGCATTTCCCAGATTGAATACCCCCATTGCGTCCCGCGCTTAATGCCACGCATCCGCACCCAGCGCGTCTCGACCGGATCGAAGCGGATCACCTGCGTCCCGCCGCCACTGTCGTTCACATGCTGAACTTCCTTCCAGTTCTCGCCATCGGGGGAAACCTCGATGGCTAGTTCTTTTGCATAGGCACTTTCCCAGTCCAACTCCACGCGTGCCACACGCTGGTTCCCGCCCAAATCAACCGCAACCCACTGGAGGTCGGAGTGGTCCGACGACCAGCGCGTATCGGCGCGCCCATCCACAATCGCCTCCGGAACCGTTGCGCCGCCCTTCGTAAGGCTAGACGACGCCTTGACCGGCTTGCCCGCCGCCAGCCCGCGGGGCGACACGATCTCGCCAGCCTTCCGATCCAACTCCAGCTTGACAACGGTGTTCACAGGCTGGCGTTCGCAGGTCTTCAGCGAAATGGAAATACGGCCATCACCCTGAGTCACAGCGACAGCGCCACCAGTCAAGGCAACGCTCCGGACGATCTTCGCCGGGATATCCGGCAATTCCAGTGTATCTCCAGGCCAGTTGAGAATGTGAATGTAAATTGTGTTCAACTTGTGCGTGGAGACGCCGAAGGCGTCAGGCTTGAACGGCCCACCCCGCGTACCGTAAATGCTCTCGCCATACTTCTCCAGCCACATACCAACCTCCTTAAGAGGAGTGGTCTGAATAGGATCTATAACCCCATCCGGACGCGGACCAACATTCATGAGCACATTGCCACCAGCTCCAGCGCAACGGATTAACATGCCCAAACACTCAGCTGCCGACTTCGAACCATCAGACGGGCCACCCCAGGCCCACTGACCACGAGCGGAAACTGTCATGCAGGATTCCCAAGGCCGCATGTTGTCAAAGCCGCCAATGTGTAGCTCTGGGGTGTAGAAATCTGCCCACGAGCCTATTTCGCTCGCTGAATACGCAGCGCTGGGACTATCCAGGCGATTATTGATCACGATGCCTGGCTGCAACCGGCGAACCAGGGCATAAGTTTCATCCTGATCCCACGGAACTGACGCACCGTCGCAGTCGAACCACAGGATGTCAATCGTGCCGTATTTGGTGAGCAACTCTGTCAGTTCAGCTTGCATGCGCTTGACAAACTCCACGTTCTTCGCCGAACGGCAGTCGGAATCTTTCCAGTCCGGCGGAGAGAAATACCACCCGAGCCCCATTCCGGCTTTGCGGGCCGCCACAGCCAATTCTGCACAGACGTCGCGCTTGAACGGCGTATGCATGATGTTGTAGTCCGAGACCTTGGAGTCCCAGAGAAGAAAGCCGTCGCAATGCTTTACGGTCAACACCATGTATTTCATACCGGCAGCTTTCGCAGTGGCGACCCATTGCGTGGCGTTGAAATTTCTTGGGTCAAACTTCTTGTAAAGCTCGTCATAGACCGCTGCCTGTGTTGGACCGTTGTTGGGGCAGTTCGGATTGGTGTTCGAGCGCGACCAACTGATTTCCTGTTCCGTCAGGCTGACAGGCCCCCAGTGAATGAACATTCCAAAATGCCAATCCTGCCAGCGTTCGACTGATTTTGTCAGCGCTTTGTACGGAACGTCGGGACCTACGGACACGGCATTTCCAGGACCGAACACAGCGGCCCCGCCCCAGTCCCCATGATCATTGTCCAGGCCATCACCATTCCCCGACACCACCAACTTCATCTTCGCGGCACCGGTCAGGTCAACGGAAATCAGCTTCGGAGCATCCCCGCACCGCATAACTCCGGATTCCGCCTTCTTCACTTTATCGACCCAGACCTCAAACACAACAGTACCACCCGTATTAACCTGATCATCCACGCCGACTGCTGCTACGAATCGAGTCGCTTTCTTATTGAGACTGACCTCCGCCACGCTTTCTGCATGAACACCCATCCCGTGCGCAAAAACCTGTTTGCCGATAGAAATCGGGTTTTTGCCGTCACAGGCTTTGCCGGCTCCAACGGTGCCGAATCCAACTTTGACTGAACTCAAGTCCTTGGTATCCAGCCAAACGGCTCCTGCTGGCGCATCCTTCCCGGTTAAATCCCGCAAGGTAACTTCCGCGGCAAGCGCCTCCGTCATTCTGGCGGAACACAGCACGCCCGCCACAACCAATATTCCCAACCGATAAATCGTTTTTCTCATTTTATAGCATCCTTCTTTACTTTGCAAAAACCCGCATTTCCCAAATGGAGTAACCCCACTCGGTCCCGCGCTTGATACCGTGAATCCGAATCCAGCGACCTTCGACCGGATCGAACGTGATCACCTGACGGCCGCCTCTACTGTCATTTACGCGCTTGGCTTCCTTCCATGCCTGACCATCCTCCGACACTTCTATTGCCAACTCCCTGCCAAACGCATTCTCCCAGTCGAGCTCGACACGCGAAACCATTTGTTTCTTGCCCAAATCAACTGCAATCCACTGGTCATCGGAGTGGTCCGACGACCAACGCGTATCGGCGCGCCCATCCACGATGGACCCGGGGACAGACGCACCGTCGGTCTCGCGACTCGACGACGCCTTAACTGGCTTCCCCGCCGCCAACCCGAGCCGAGCTGCCTTTTCATTTTCCGTAATGACCACGAAGTCACGCAGGCTGACAACCGGAGCAGCCTTGCCCTTGATCAGCGCAGCCTCAAGTTGATATACCCCGCTTTGCGCGGGAATGGTGACGTTAAACGTCAACTTCACGTCGCCATAAGCTACGATTTCGGCCGTCTCACTCTTCTCTTGCAGCGGCTTGCCATCGCGCAGCAGGCGAAAGCGCACTACTCCCGACCATTTCTCGTTGAGATCGTTGATGACAATCACTGGAATGTTAGTAACCTTCCCTGCTGGATATTCAGCATCCCACGATTCTATCATGAGACCAACCGGCGAGAATGCGTCGCGTACATATTTGTAAAACTCCGGCTCCCACGTCAGCTTCTCCACGTCTAGCCAGTGGTCGCTGGTCTGACCGTTCGGACGCGCATAGCTCAACGACGAAAAGTGCATGACAGCCGCCGCTTGTCGATAGCAGCGCCAGAATTCCGTCTCTGCAGCCATGTAACGCGCATAGAGGTGTCGGCGTTGCTCGGTAGTGGATTCATTTCCTAGCAAGTTCTTGTAGAGTTGCCCGGTGAGCGTTGTAGGGGTTCCATCGCGATTTAGCCACAGATAGCCGTATTCGTTGATGATTGCGGCATGCTGACCGTCATTGACATTAAAGGCCCGTGGCACCCGTTCAGCTTTGCTCAAATCTGAAAGTTTGAATTTATCATTATTGAAGTGGTATGGATGCACCTCATAAGCATCACCAGGCTCAAGAGGCGGCATATAGCTGTTATCCCACGGTCGGTTTGATAAATCAATTCCACGAACTTTACTGATAGCTGGCGAGGTCTGGGACGAATTGGTCTCGTTGCTGGCGTCCCAGATCACCACACAGGCATGATTCCAGCGCTCCCGCACCCACTCGGCATACTCAAGCGCGAACTGCTCTTGCTTCAATTCCTTCGGCGTCTCGAAATACCACAATGGGTATTCGTCCTGAATCAGAATTCCTTCTTCGTCTGCGATGTCATACCAGAACTCGGGGGGAAAACCGATGCTGTAGCGCAGGCAGTTCCAATGCATGTCTTTGGCGCGCTGGTGCAATGCACGCACCCAATCTTTGTTCCAAGGCAGCGCCTTGCGGGAGGAGTCCTCGAAAAACCGGTAGAGTGTGAGGTTGCTTCCACGCATGAAATACGGTTTCCCGTTTAACAACGCGCGGCGGGTCTGAGGATCGAATCGGAAAGATCGCATGCCGAATCGCGTCGTGAAATTATCAGCGACCGTACTCACCTCAAGCGTGTAAAGAAACGGATCCTCCGGCGACCACAGACGGCAGTTGACCAAAGGAATGCGAACATCAACCGTTGCCTCGGTGCCTTTCGCTAGATCTGTTGCCTCACTTGTCAAGCGCCCAGCGACCTTGCCTGACTTGGCCTCCCGGACAAGCACCTTCAAGACGCCTTTGACCGCCTCGCCGTCGTTTCGCAGGTTAACTTGCACACGCACCGACTTATTCTCTATATCCGGGACTGCCTGTGCATTCAAGATGTGGGGCGTGCCGGAACAAATCAACTCGACCGAATCAAAAATGCCAGGAACGTAGAGGGTTTTCTCTACGTCATACCCTGATGGCACCGAAGGTCCCACCGCGTCGCGGTCTGCACCGACGCGAATCAGCAATTCATTCTCACCGGATTTCAGGGCGGCCTTGACGTCAAAAAATCCGGGCGTGAAAGATGGCCCGTGCTCACCAAGAACTTGCCCGTTGAGAATCACCTGAGTGCCGAACATCGCCTTGTGCACCTTCAATCGTGCGACAGACGGTATCGTATCGAGTTTGAATGTCCGCCTATACCAGAACGCACTGCGTTGCCCGGTTTTAATGCCGACGTCATGAAACGCGGGAGTTGCCAGATCGACAAGTCCTGGAACCGGAACCGAACGATCGAACTTTTCGGGAGCCTTATCCATCCCGCCCTCGGCGATCTGCCACTGGCCGTCAAGATTGAGCATGCGCCTGAAGGGCGTCTCAGCGGCACCGGCCATTGTCATACCTACGAAAAGAACAATGACTGTGATAACTGTCAAAGATAATCCGCGAATGGTTTCTTTCATCTTGTCGACTTTCTTTGGTTTTTCACAAATTTGTTAGTCCTTATTTGGCCGACCGATTCTGAACATCGCCGCTCCATGCGCGGGCAAACTGACCGTATATTGTCCATCACAGTCACCGAGATCTTTCTTCACCCATAGATCACGCACCGGTTGTTTGCCCTGGATACCAATCTCGGACCACTTCACAGTTCCATCGACAGTGTCCATGCCGGTATTGAAAATGCCGACGGCGTATGTGCCATCCAGCAGCGGTCGACTCCACACCTGAATGCCGTTGCTGTCGGCGACCCGACCTGCCGGCTTACCGAGAGGATCCTGGTTCACGTCCAGCACCTCGTCGTTGGTGAGAAGATCAATGGTAAATTTATCAATATTGGACATATCGCACCCGATAAGCAAAGGCGAAGACTGTAGACTCCACAGAGTGATGTGCGTGATCTGCTCCGCATATTTGAGCTTGGTCGGATGCAGGTTCGGACCCCAGCCCACTCTACCAACAATCAGCATGTCCGGATCATTCCAATGGCCGGGGCCGGCGAATTTTTCATGACCGTTCTGGTTGAATCCGATTGCTGACAAGCTACCCCAAGTATCTGTGATGTCGCCAGTAGTACGCCAGCAGTTGCCGCCTGCCTCCTCTCCCCACTCCCAGACATTGCCCATGCCGTATTGGCAGAGACTGTAAACGATGTCGCGACCGCAGTTGTCGAGAGCCTTATCCATTACCTTGTAAGGTTTCTTCAATCCTTCAAGACCTGAATCCTTCTCAGCAACATAGGAACACCAATCATACTTGAGATAATCCATGCCCCACTTCGCATAAGTCTTCGCATCCTGCTCCTCATGATTGAGACTACCAGCGAAACCCGCACACGTCCACGGGCCCGGCGACGAATAAATGCCAAGCCTCAGCCCCTTGCTGTGGACATAGTCGGCAAGAGCCTTCATGTCAGGAAACTTTTCGTTAGGTAAGATATCACCGTTAGGGTCACGTTCCTTCTCCCAGCAGTCGTCGATATTGATGTATTGGTAACCATGCGCCGCCAACCCGCTCTTGACCATCGCATCCGCAGCAGCGCGCACCTTTGCGTCGTCGATCGCTCCAGCCCAGCAGTTCCATGAATTCCAGCCCATCGGCGGCGTCCTTGCCAGTTTGTGGTTACCGGCCTCGATAACCAGCTTGCGGGAGACGGATCCGCCTTTTCCATTTACGGATAGAGTTACGGGATAAGTGCCGGTTTTCTCTACGGAACCAGTAATAATTCCTGTTTGGGAATCGATCTTCAGTCCGGCCGGTAGGTTTTTAGCGGAAAAATCCTTTAATTCAGCGCCCGTAGCCGGGACGAGGAAAATGAATGGATTGCCCGGTGTTGTGCCGACGATGCGCGGCCCGTTGATGGATGTCTTTGCCGGATCGCATGACGCGATCACGGGCATAACATTCGGCACCATATCCTGCACCTTGAAATCGGATGCCACCATCTTGACGGGATTTCCCGTGGCAAACACGGCCGCCCCGGCCCAATCTGCGTGATCTGATGCATTGCCATCGCCACCGTCCGTAACCACAAGAACCATCCTGTCAGCACCAGTGAGATCGACGTCAAGAAGTTTGGGTGCGTCGCCGCCCCTCATTAATCCGGAATCGGCCTTTTTGACATTATCGATCCAGACTTGAAAAATCACGGAGCCTCCATTGGAGGTTTCATCATCTAAACCAACGGCAGCGAGAAAACGGCTTGCTGTTTTCTTGAGATCCACACCCGCTACGCTTTCCGCATGTGTCCCGATACCATGCACAAACTTCCGACCGTTGATTGAAAGCGGACTACCACCACCGACTGCCTTACCTGCGCCAACAACACCCCACCCAGACCCGACGGCACTCAAGTCCTGCGTATCCAACCACACCGCACCTGTAGGCGCATCTTTACCAGCAAGATCCTGAATGTTTGTCTCAGCAGCAAACGTCAACGTCGTTAATATGCCAGGCAGACTTGCCGCAAACACTGACAAACTCAATCGATTAAACCACTTGTTCATTTTACTAACATTATTGTTTATTTTCAATATTTATCTTTCTCCTCATTGGTTTCAATATATCAAAAAATTCTCTATCTCTTTCCGAAAAAATCGGTCAGCGGGTATAACTGCGTGTTGATGGCCTTACACGCTGAGAACAACTCGGTTGAAGGCTGGTTGTCTCCGATGAACATAGTCGGGTATTTGAACCAGTGCCACCCGACACAGTTGCGGTTTTCAAGCAACCCGAGCGCCATGTGCTGATAGAACTTGCCGCGGTCCGCCTCAGTTTTGACATACCAACCTGCACCACCGGTACCGCCGGTGCGGGCATACCACTCGGTGATCAGAACGGGCTTGCCAGCCAACTGCGCCCACTCGTCGAGCGGGTGATCCTTCGTTGGGCCCCAGCTATGGTAATAGTTGACGGAGACGATATCCGTGTATGGGCCTGCGGCCTTGAAGATCGACGGGGTATGTAGATTCTTTCCGTAAAAACGCGAGCCCAACAACATGTGGTTCGGATCGTGCCGCTTCATTGCCGCATAAACCTTCTTGTAATACACACTGACAACCAGCTTGAGAAACTCCCGATTATCTCCCAACTGCGGCTTACCACCCTTGCGCGACTTCATGAATTTCGCGGCAGCTTGGTGACACGGATCACTGATAGGGAACTTTAGGTAATTGTTGACGATGTTATCTTCGTCAAGCGGCAACTCGTTGTCGATGAAGTGCCCCATCAGCCACGGATCGTTCATGGTCACATCCAACTCCTTGGACCGCGCCTCACAGAAGGTTTCAAACTCCGGGTCAAATGGATAGATTACTTTACCCATTCCAGTACCAGGGTATATTTGCTTGCGCTGGTTACTGTAAGTGAGCATGAAATTCCACCTCAGGCAGTAAGGGAACGGCGCAGGAGCTTTGCGGAACAATTCACCGCTTGACCAACAACCGAGCGTATTGAAGCCATTTTCATGCA
Organism: Akkermansiaceae bacterium; assembly: GCA_903906515.1. GTDB lineage: Bacteria > Verrucomicrobiota > Verrucomicrobiia > Verrucomicrobiales > Akkermansiaceae > Luteolibacter. The sequence continues at coordinate 41,986 of CAIVKO010000233.1, read as the reverse complement.
GCAAAGCAGCTGTCTTTTGAATATCGCTATCGGGGGCGGAAACGGTGTTAAGACCCGCCGAGATAAACAGGCAACCATCTGGATCAACCATCCACCAGCGCCCATCTCGATTGACAACGTGAAAGAATCCAGTCGCCTTTTCCTTTTTGTCCAGCCTTCCGCCATACTTGCTGAGCTTTACCGGCACACCCGGCTTGAAATCCGGCATTGTGTCGAGCGTGCGCGTCTCGAAGGCCTGCCACTTGTCCTTAGGACTGCTCCTGACATCAACACGATCAGAGTATGCAAGTGTGCACAAAGCCCCACCAATCAGTATTCCAATGATTGATACAACTTTGATTGAGGTGTTGCTGGATTTCATCATTCCGATTGGTTGTGGTCGCGAGATCCGCCGAATCCAGGCGCGCGGTATGCGGCCATCAGTGTAAGCAGGGATAGGGTTCTCATAATTTCAGGTTTTCCGCCAGGTTTGCCGTTCCTCTGGAGCGAGAACAATGGTTTCCCCTACAGTTGTCCTCAAGGACAGGCGTTCTCCAGTTAGTATTTCATTCGTCTTTCCGTTGCGCTTAACTCGGACTTTCTTGCCCAGCCACGGATTCTGCACTGTGCAGGGTTTGCCCTTCTCGCTGACGATCTTCACGCCAGATACCACGCCGCTTTTCAATTCAGCCGACACGAGAAAAGCACCCACAGTGCGCAATGTCCCGAAGCGGGCATCCTTATCCTTCGGCCAGCAGGGAAAGAACCGGATCACGCCCTCGTGGCTCTGCAACAACATCTCGTTGATCGCCAGAAATCCGCCGCAACTCTCAATTCCACCGCCGCCGTAATAAAGCAATAGGTTTCGATAAGAATGCTTGTCGCACTCCTCGCGCAGTTTAGTCAGGATGATTTTCGGATCGTAGCCAATACGAACACAGGCAGTGTACCACGACGAGAAGCCGTTGTAATCCGCCCAGCGGGCCATCTCATTGATGGTATTATGGCAGATCGCCAGCAATTTCGGGTCACTATCAAGCCCGATGGCATCACACGGAAATATATGCTGAACTCCCAATGTGTTGTCGTTCCACCAATCCAGGCCCTTTTCCGTGTAGCGGAACACGGTCTTGCCGTTGCGCTCCTGCAAGGGATACGCACTGAGCTTGTCCAGAATGTCCTGCCACTTCACGCGCCGGGACTCATCCACGCTCAGGTCCTTGCTCATGAGGATCAAATTCTTGAAAAGTTTTCTTACAACACCCAGCGAGAGAATCGGATTTGTGTTATCTCCGGATCCTTCATGGATTGCATCACGATGAATCACATACCGCCCCTCTTCCAGCTTGAGATATCCTTCCCAGAAATCCGCCACTTCCAATAGATAAGGATAAGCCGTTGTCTGAAGAAACTCCTTGTCCTGAGTGTATTGATACTGCCAGATGTAATTTATGGCAACATACGAGGCGTTTGATCGCTGGCCTAAATCCAAATCCGGCCCCTCGGGCAGAAGACCCCACGGCCCGACACATACAGGGAAATGAACCCCTTTCCACCCCCGCCTCCTGGCCATCTCACGGCCAAGAGGCATCGCTTCTGAAATCGCCTGGTAAAACGGTGCTGTCAAATCCGTGTGATTGCCTGAATAGGCCATATAATACGGCGCCTGAAAGTTATAATTTAAATGGAAATCACCATGCCAACTCGGAGCGTCGGTAGTGACCCAGTTGCCCCACAGACCGGGTGCAACCTTGCCCGGCCTACTGCAAGAACCCAAGACATATAAAGCTGCATACCAGCGTTTCTCTATCTCCTTATCGGGAATCTCGATAAATGAGCGCGACCAAAAACTTTTCCACCACGCTCTGTGTTTGGCCATCAACGCGGGAATGTCTTTAGCATTAAGCTCCCTAGCGGCCTTAGTCGCCGTCTCAAGAAATGCCGGATTATCGAGATCGCTCTGAATCGAAGACACAACCGTGACTGTCTCCCAGGGTTCCAAGGTCACACTCAGTTTCCCTGCCTCATTGAGATTCGGCACACCGCCAATCATGCGGGTCACTATGGCGACTCCCCTGCTAGTGCCGGCGAGATTATCGGCCTTACGTGTAAAGGAGAGTATGGCAGCATCATTTTCAATTGCCTTGTTATCGAGGATCTTGTCCGACAGGTCGGACCTAGTACCACTCTTAATGACAGACGCCGTAACCGGCTTGCTGCCGGCGCACTTCAATTCCGTCACGAGCAGATTCGAATTGGCATCGACAAACGACCTCGTCAAGACGGCTACATCTCCGTTGATGAAAGCACCACGAACTTCCGACAATCCCATGTCCTGTTCCTGTCGATAGCTTGCGCCCTTCAACTCCGGGATCATCACAGTCAGCATGCCGACGTTCATCACAGCCGCGTCATTGCGACGCCAGAAATCGTTTTTCCCGACATAAAACCTCTGCTCCTCCGGAGGTCCAGACATCACAATGCCAACATCGCCATTGCCCAGCAAAGGCCCATCCGGCATAGTGCCGGTGGGAATGCCTTCCGGTGGTTTGGTGTAAACCGCGCTGTAATTCATTACCTGTGTAGTTGTTGGCGCTTGCGCGCAGGCAGGTCCCGGAAACACAGTCATGATGCCCAGAACAGCGAGGGTAGAGCGTTTCAGCTCACCCCCTACTGAATGAATGGCATTGGAAATTATCATGAAACTAGGTTGTCGAGCGGTTAACAAAACACAATGTATCCGGATTTCTGAGTCTGCCTACCCCCACAAAGGGGGGAGATCTTGAGAGAACGGAGGTGGAGCTAAAGCAGAATAGCAGACTGGACAGCATGCTAAACTTTTTCGTCCTACACCCCTTCAAGCGGTCCCCCGTTTGTGGGTATGGACAGACTCGTGTAATCAGGTAAATTTCCCCAATACTCAGAAGGTGCTAGCCTTGTTCATCCACGGCATGACCGGAACAGTATAATTCATAAAAACAACTATGATCCGCCGCTTTTTAAATGAATTTGCACTTGCGTTTTGCCTGACGGCCTTTTCCGGCGTAAGCGATGTAGTGTGCGCTGGCACCGAGACGCCAACCGCTTTAGGCAATATCATGCCCTTGGGCGACTCGATCACCAGAGGCAACGACGTACTCGGCGGCTACCGCGCCCCGCTGAATACCCTCCTGACTAACTGGTTAGATACTTTCACCTTCGTGGGCTCGCAGACCGACAACACGACTCCGACTCTCACTGCCGCAGGCCAAACGCATCACGAGGGCCACGGCGGCTACACCATCGTAGCGGGTGGCGGGCGGTCCGGCATAGACGAGAATCTGGTGACGTGGATCGGACCCAGCGGGGCCGCCCCGGACAAGATCCTGCTGATGATCGGCACTAATGACATTTATATACCTTATGACGTGGCCAACGCCCCGGCTCGCCTGAGTGTTCTTATCGACCACATCTATGGCTACCGGCCAAGTGTGAAACTCTACGTGGCGTCGATCCCACCCATAGTCGGACATCAGACCGACGTGCAGGCCTACAACGCCACCATCCCGGGCATCGTGGCCAGCCACCAGGCCCTTGGCCGGAACGTGGTTTACGTTCCCATGTATGAGGCGATGAATATCGCCACGGACTTGGACGTCGGCGGCTTGCATCCCAATGCGGTCGGTTACCAGAAGATCGCACAGGTCTGGAATGAGGCGCTCAATACAAACACGACCGGAATTGTCACTACCACCACACTGAACTCTTCGGTCAACCCGTCCGTCTATCACCAGGACGTTGTTTTCACGGCGACGGTTAAAACCAACGACGTCATTGCGACAGGGGCAAGCGGCAAGGTCGTCTTTTCCGTGGACGGCGTAGCGAAGGCCTTTGTGGACGTTTCCGGCGGGGTAGCCGCCTATACCGACAGCACCCTCGCGACGGGTATTCATACCATCCGGGCGGTCTATGTCGGCGATGGCACTTATGCCGCCAGTTCGGTCAACTCCACCCAGACCAACAATCCGGGACCCGCCAGCAAGTTGGCGTTTGGCGTCCAACCGAGCAACACGAGGCCTGATTCAGTGATCAGCCCGGCTGTGACGGTGTTGGTGCAAGATGCCGACGGCAATACCGTGACCGGCGATAACATTACCGATGTGACGGTCAGCGGAACAATCTCTTCAGACAGCACCCTCACCGTGAGAGCCGTCAACGGTGTGGCGACGTTCAGCAATCTCAAACCCACGACGGTAGGGAATGGCTTAACGTTGGCCGCCAGCACTAGTTTACTGACAGGGGCGACCTCCAGTCCGTTCAATGTAGGTGTAATCGTGATTTCCGGTAATTTTATCCCTCCAGGAAGCACGACCACGACCGTGGGTAAATGGGATTCTCACATAATCGGTGAGAACCAACTTTTCTGGATTGGCAAATATAATACTGCCGGTGCGATTCTGAATCAGACGGGTGGTTCCATCACGATTACCGGTCAATATGGTAATTTCGGAATTGGTGAGAATCCTAATGGCTGGGGTGTTTACAACATGTCCGGCGATGCCTCTTTCAACGCGACTAGCCTCAACGGCGCCAGTAGTGTCTATACCTTTAGCATACAGGGGTATAATGGATCCAAAATGACCATGACCGACAATGCGGTAGCGAACATCGGCAGTCTGACGTTCGGGAGTTATGGGGGCTGGGGTCATGTTGAACTCTCGGGAAACGCCAGTCTGACCGCAGGCAAGATTGGCTACGCCGGTAATTACACCTTCGGCTCAGGCTACATCACCTTCGCATCCGGCAGCACAGCCACCCTGACGATCACCGGCAAGGGGTTGGCGGACTATCAGGCGTATGTCGCCGCAGGCAACATACGCATTGATGGCGCTTCAGCGACAATCAGCCAGTTCCTATTGTCGGGCAGCACGTTGTCGCTTGCACCCGTGGTAGCCAACCCAACTATCCTCGCCACCCAAAGCACCAACGGTACGATCACTCCGCCCGGCGCGAATCCGGTGACTTTCGGCAGCACGACCACCTACTCTGTCACGCCTGACCCGGGCTATCATGTCGCCACGCTCACGGTGGATGATGTCCCGGTTACGCCTCCGGCGACCAGTTACGCATTCGTCAACGTGACGACAAACCATACCATCACCGCGACCTTCGCGCCCGGCACCACCGTCACCATAACCGCCACCCAAAGCCCCAACGGATCGATTACTCCGAGTGGTGTCACGACCCTCAATTACTATGACAACCAAATCTATTCCATCACGCCTGCCCTGGGTTATCATGTGAATACGCTCACGGTGGATGGGGTAAATGTTGTTCCGGCGACCAATTACACGTTCAGCAACGTGGGGTCGAATCATACCATCACCGCGACCTATACTGACATCATCACGGGCAATCTGGTGCCGTCTGGAAACACGACCACGACCATCACCGGCAAATACGTGATACCTCAAAACAACAGCTTCATGGTTGGCAAATATAATACTGCCGGCGCGATTCTGAATCAGACGGGTGGTTCCATCACGATTACCGGTCAATATGGTAATTTCGGGATTGGTGAGAATCCTAATGGCTGGGGTGTTTACAACATGTCCGGCGATGCCTCTTTCAACGCGACTAGCCTCAACGGCGCCAGTAGTGTCTACACCTTTAGCATACAGGGGTATAATGGATCCAAAATGACCATGACCGACAACGCGGTGGCGAACATCGGCAGTCTGACGTTCGGGAGTTATGGGGGCTGGGGTCATGTTGAGCTCTCGGGCAACGCCAGTCTGACCGCAGGCAAGATTGGCTACGCCGGTAATTACACCTTCGGCTCAGGCTACATCACCTTCGCATCCGGCAGCACAGCCACCCTGACGATCACCGGCAAGGGAGCGGCCGACTATCAGGCGTATGTCGCAGCGGGCAACATACGCATTGATGGCGCGACAGCCACCTTCAGCCAATTCCAAGTGTCGGGTGATGGCAAAACATTGTCGCTAGCCGCTGGCGGCGGTTCGTTTACGAGCTGGGCTGGCGGCCATGCCTTCGATTCTCTCAACAGCGAGGGTGTGGCCTACGGCATGGCATGGATTCTTGGTTCTCCGACCCATTCGTCCCTCGACACCCCCGGGTTGCTACCCGCCAGCCAGGCCAGTGGCAGCGAGTTGGTCCTGCATTTCAAGCGCGTAGATGCCATGACACCGGCGCAACTCCATCTCGAACTCAGTGATGACCTCAGTGCCGGCTCTTGGACGACTTCCATCCCGGTCCCTGCCACCAGTGGACAGGACGGCGGTGTGAACTTCGTGGTCACCGGCCCTGATTCTAACGGTCTGAACGACGTCGTTGCCCACATTCCGTTCGGCGGCAAGACCAAACGCTTCGCTCGTCTCGTGGCCACAAAATAATAGGCAAATTCGCCGGCAACGCGACCATCCTTCATTAATGCGAAGAACCAGAGGAAGTTCCATGCCGGGATACGGATGCCGCCTGAGCGCGGACACCATCCAGATGCCGTAAGCGCTCGATCTTGGGCACTGTGATATTGCTGTCGTTTCAGCGTCACTTTTCGTAAGCGTCGTAGTTTTGCGATTCACCATGTCACATTTTTCCATATTTATTGGCTGCTGAAACCAGAGCTTTCATATTCTCAGGCGGCGTGTTGCGTCCCATCGCACAACCGGAACTCAGAAACAAGCCGCGTCCGCCAGTTGCCTCTATCACTTTCCTCGCCGCAGCATCCACATCTGTCGGCGTCCCGAGGACAAGCGGATCGCTCGGATTCACATTTCCCATCAGCACCGTTGTCGCGGGGACTACGCGACGCGCTTCTGCCATGTCCAGTTTCCAGTCCACTTCCAGAATTCTCGCGTGTGTCCGGCCCATGTCGGCGATAATGCCATTTGTATTGCCGCAGATGTGAATCGAGAACGGTATTCCCGCCGCCTGCACTTCTTCAGCAAGCCGGACCTGAGGCTCCATTGCAAACTCACGATACATTGCCGGCGAGATCAAACTCGGGCCGGCAAATGCGTCGCCAATGGATGTGGCATGGGCTCCCGCCTCCTTCTGCGCCAGCGCAAACCGGGCGCAGGCCTGACGGCAATAGTCAATCAACTGCTTGATCGGTTCGATATTTTCATCATCCAATAAATCCATCATGAACTGCTGGGGCCCCCGCAAAAGACAGGCAAGGCTGAACGGCCCCTGATCCGCGCGGCCCATGATGAACACATGATCCCCAATTCGATCTTTCAGCAACCGGGTGGCCTCCAGCCATACCGGCAACCTACCATCCTTCCAAGGGTCTGGAAGTTTCAGTTTATCAACATCCCTTAGATCTTTGACGACAAGTTCAGATTCATCCACAATAGCGGGTTCGTAGTCCCGGAAAATAACTTTCGCCCCGCATGCCTCAGCCAATGTTGCATCATCAAAATCAATCACGCATCCATCGTAGCCATACTTTGCCTGGCTGATCACCTGTGCTTCCACCATTTTTGCTGCATTATAGGCAAACTCACCAACCCTGATTCCTGCCGTCTCCGCCGCGAACATAAATGTTTGCGGCACCACTGGAACCTGATCGGCAACCTCACCCGTCAGCACAGCCTGACATCGTTGAAGACCTGTCATTTCACTCATTTTATTCTCCTTAAATTTACTATTTTTTCGTCACAAACTTTGAGTCTTTTTGCAGACGCGATAGCATTCTAGTCCAAGAGATCTGTTCACGTGGGGTGAAGTTTCGATACTCAGCATCGGAGCGATGGGTATTGTCCTTTTCGATAACAGATGAAGGTCGCATAAACTATAACAGTTGGTTTCGTGAAATTCTAATCCTCCGGGAGAGTGCGGTACCAGGTGAAATACAGTCCGCAGCAACATACCACAAAGATGACAGAACAAAGCGTCCCTTCAGAATTCCAATGTCCGAGATAATAGACCGGTGCCATGTAGAGGGAGAATGAGGCGATCAGACCGAGCACCACATTGACAATGATCCGCGGCAAAGGAATTGCGGTCGCCATGGGAATTCCAGCCAATCTCGCCTTGGCGGCAGCGTCCCTCCAAAGGCCGAATGGACGCACCCGCGCATAGAATGCCGTTGTGGTTTCATCCTCGATCGGCGGTGTGATCCACGAAACCAGCACGCACGCCAGCGTGGAGGTGGCGAGTGTTGCATATGTGTAGTGGTCTTCCGGCCAGACTTTTAAAATATTTCCATCCGGGACAAACGCCCGCACCAACATGGCTAGTGAAGGCACCAAACTGAACAAACATCCCGCAGCAAAACCCCAACCGTTCATCCTGCCCCAATACCAACGGAAGGCCAGTGGCACTACAAAACATGTCAGCAAGCCCCCGAGCATCCAAGCCCAGATCACGTTGAGAGCACTGCCGCCGCCTCGCGCCTGGGATTCCACCATGGCATATCCAATGATCGCTGCCAACAACGCAAGAAAACCGGTCACCAAGTAGCTCACCCTGACCAGCTTCCGATCCGAATCCGACACATGCGGGGCGATCAATGGCTGATAAATATCACGGACGATGATCGACGCGCAGGCGTTGATCTCCGAACAGAAACTTGTCATGAAAGAGGCGGAAAGCCCGGCAACAACTAAACCTAACAAACCCGGAGCAAGCAGGCCCGACAGGAGGAATTTCGGCATCACGCATTCCGGGTCGTGTGCGATGTCCGCAGAATAGACCGCGTATCCGAGAAAACACAAACCCGCCGTCATAATCCACCGTGGAAAGCCGAGAAACTGCCACAACGCCGCTAGCTTTGCGGCTTCCTTCACATTCGTCGTAGCGAGGAAGCGCTGTTCTCCATATCTTCCACCTGCCCCACCGACACAGCCTATCATGCCGACGATGGAAAATGCGAGAGTCGCACCAATAAAGTCCTGCCAACCTTTGTACCCCTCTGAAGCGACAAACATTCCGATTCGAGGCATGGCCTCTGGCATCAGTGATTTCCAGTAATCTGGATTCACCGCAGACGCACCGACTCCGTGTGTCACCGCCGCATGGATCTGGTCTGCGGAATATTGTTTGTAACAGACAAACCCGACGATGAATGCCACCGCGAATAACACCACTGTTTGCAGAAACTCACTCAGGATCACTCCTTTGAAACCTCCGAACAACACATACACACTGGTGACGGCCACGATGCCCAAGGCCAGACCGTGTGCATTATTGTTAGGCAGTCCGAACACCACCGCAAACTTGTGAACGATGATATAGGACATGCACAAAGAGGCCACGGAAAACAACGTGATCATAAAGGCGAAACTCGTGCGTGCCCACTTCGCCCCTGTCCCGACTCCGAAGCGGATCCGATTGAGTTCTGCCGAAGTGATGCCACCGCAACGGCGGATCCAAATGCCCGAATACGCCATGAGGAATACCGCGTTTGGCATCCACCACACCAGCGTGACCCAGAACGATTTCATGCCCAGCACCATCAGTATCGCAAGATTCCATACCGTGCCGTTGATGGAAAAATTCGTGGAGGCTCCGGATGCGGCCAGCATCCACCACTTATTCTCCGCTCCAAGGAAATACGATTTAGAACTCTCCGCGCTTTTGCGTGAGAATACAAAACCCGCGCCTACGACGACGAGGAAGAAAATGGTCACAATCAACCAGTCAATAAAATACATGTTAGGATTGGATTAATTATGATGATAGAAGACCGCCCTCTCCTGCTTTCCTACCGTTGCGTGTGATCGGCCATAACAAAGAAGGTTGTCGGAATTTACGCGAAAGAGCCTTTATTACCTGAGTATCCGCAGGACCGCCGAAGGTATGGAGACCGAAACACAGCCGGATGCGACCGCCCTGCACTCGGGGAAAATTGGTATCCCAGTAGTTATTGACCGGCCATGCTAGCAACAACGGGTTTCGTGGACGAGGAAGTTTTTCAAGCGGACGCCCGAAGTGAAAATCACCGAACTGGATCATCGGTGCGTCAGGCGTAAACAATGCCACACCGCCACGCTTGTCCCACATGGCGGCAAACGCCTCAGAAGTGACCCAGTTGCGGCAGGCACCAGGCAACTGGTCATCATCCATGCGCACTGCGACACCTGCTGTATCAAACATCGCCTGCCATCCCGAGTTCATTTTCAGCGGGATCGCGAAATACACCGCTTGTGGCGAAGAGTCCGGAATCAATTCCATTTCCACCTCGATCCGAATCACCGGATCATCTGCAGAAAACGTGATCTTCTGGGATAGAAACAACATGCCGGGTGCCTCCAACTCACGAACCAGCGTGATACGATTGTTGCCAACCACGATATCGCAGCGTTTGACGCGGGTAGCGCGTTCTCGCACCGGCACCCAATCCTGCCAGCACATCTCATCCACCTTCTCTTTGTTCAGATCACGCTGGTAGAATGCGTAACGCCGATCCTCATTCAAGGCATCGGCTCGCTCACGAACGAAGCTGAATAGATCCAACCCATCGCGCTGTGCCAGCACCTCACGGTCCTGCGTGTGATCAGTCAGACTGATAATCCGCCCGGAATCCGGATCATAGCTTAGGCGGTGGAACGGCGAGGTAATGTATCCAGTGCGGCGCTTATGGTTCGAAGCCGGCGCAAAGTTGAGCTCGCGGCGGGCTGACGCGTCCACATCGATCTGATGAAATACCGTGGGGGGTGCAACTGGCGGCAGATTGGCCAGAGGTATGGATTTCCACGAAAGTGGTGGCAAGTGAACCTGTCCGAACGCGCGAGCATTCAATCCCGGAAACCGCTCGCCCCACGAGCGTCCGTCGTAAAACATTCGACTCGCTCGGTAGGTGCGACCATCCGCCGCTTCAAACCAGTTGGACGGAAGTTCAACACTCATTGTCACCGCTTCCAGGCCGGGGTTAACGAACAGGACACTATCGATGCCTTTGTCGGCCGATGGGTTTTGCGCCAGCCGCTCCAGCCCGTCCATCAAGGCGAACGCAGCAAGTTCATGACCTTCGTGGGCGAGAGCCTGTTTCAGCATTTCGGTGGTCTGTGACTGCGGGTGTGCGTGATCTGAATCGTAGTATCCGCAGGTATGTTCGTCATAAAGGTCCACCTTGCCCATCGCTGCATCCATGGAAACAGCATGCCCATTTAATATGGATGCTGCATCGATCAGTGATTTCGCCTGCTGGTTGCGTGCGGTGGCGATCGGGCTAGCGGCACAGCCAAAGTTCCAATAGTCTGTCCAGTCTCCGCGCATCACCGGCAATGGCTCGCTCGGCACGCGCATGGCACGCTCGCGCAGGTCAGCAAAGGTCGAATAGCGGATCCGAGGACCGCAGCCTGCTTCATTCCAACGACGGATCAAATCCGGCATGAAGGGATTTGGCGGAGCATTATCCCACATCACCGGTGAGCAGGTTGAGGTGAGATAAACGAAATCCATGGGATAATCCAACTCCTTCAGGCGTTTTTGATAGATATTCCAGCCCTCTTTCATGCTATCGACGGAATCGTCCCACGCATGGAGCAATTGGTCGAACATCGTGTAATGGTTACCATTAAAAACGCGCAGAAAGCGACCCGATGGAGCTTCCCACATGAACATTCCGGGTCTCGGTTTCACCGCGCGACCCAAATGAATGTTGATGGCCATGATGAAAAAATCCACGCCCGCATCGAGCAGCACATCCGCAAGCGGCCACGGAACCCCCGTTACATCGTGCTGACATGCCACCTGAATCTTAGTTTCTAACAGACATTCCAATTCAACTTTTCCAGCGAGCAGACGCTCCAGTCCCGCACGGTCGGCCAGTGGAGTGGTGTGCCAACGCAAAGCAGACACACCGATACTCCCCTGATGGTGTAGTTTGACGAACCTCGCTACATCCGTCTCAGAAGCCTTGGCCAGCCAACGACGTAGCGGTTCGCTCGCCTCACAAGTCCATTTCGGCCGAGAGTCGTTGGGAAGATCGGTCGCTTCCTCCAGCCAGTCGAGCACCTGGAAAATATACTCGGATTGCAACTCCCAGAAAACCGGCTGCGAATGTGTATAGCCGACGTCCATGTGACTGTGATGAACGACGAGTATTTCGCGGATATGGGATTCACTGAATGACGACATGATCACAACAACGGTCTGGTTTCATGATGATTTCACCATAAGAACGTGATATTAGCGATAGACATTTACAATAAAAAGAAGACAATTACTGCAATGACCAAATCCGCACTTTCATGAAAATAAAACGCAGGGTTCTTGTATTGTTAGGATGGCATGATCCCCGGACACTGTTGGCGCTGGCCCGCCATGCACGCCAGTTCGGATGGTTGCTTGAGACCCGGCATTTCTTCGACGATGCACTGCCTGCCGGTTGGTCGGGAGACGGCATGCTCGTCTCGGATCCTAGGCGGATGGATGTGCTTCGTTTTATGAAATCCCAGGCACCACGTCAGCCCACGGTGTTGATTGAGCGCAACCGACCCCGGATCAAAATCACGGCCCATGTTCACGAGGACAATGTAGCCGCGGGACGCATGGCTGCGGAACATTTGCTCGCAATGGGCCACCGGCGTTTTGTTTGGTGGACTTCAGCACCCGGTGTCGTTGCCGCCGAACGTCTTTCCGGTTTCCGGGATACTCTCGCACGCCACGGTTGTGACTGCCTGACCCTCGAATACCGCGGCAAGGGCGGCAAGGGCGAATGGATGCGACGAAGAAAATGGCTGGCCAAGCACCTGGCCGCCTTGGAAAAACCGGTCGCTTTATTCGCCATGGACGACCAACTTGCGGCGGAAGCGGTTGAGATGAGCATTGAATGCGGCATCAATGTTCCACGGGATCTGGCGGTGGTTGGCGTCGGTAATATCGAGCTTGCCAGCGAAACATCTCCGGTGCCGATCACCAGCATCGACAACGCGCCCGACGCAGTAGCGATCGCCGGCGCGATGCTATTGGATCGACTGATGGCTGGTGCTAAACCTCCTACTTCATCAGTGGTCATTCCTCCACTGGGGTTGGTGGTGCGGCAGAGTTCCGAGGCCCTTGCAGTAACCCATCCGGCCCTGCTGCGGGGGATTGATCACCTCAGGATAAGTTTGGAGAAGCCCTTCGACATGGAACAGCTTGCTGCCATCATGGGAATGTCTGCCCGATCGGTCTATCACCTTTACCGATCCGAACTCAGGTGCACCCCCGCTGATTTCCTATTACGCGAGCGCATGTCCAAGGCAAAAATAATGTTAGGGAACGGATCACCACAAATCAAGGATCTGGTTTCCGCCTGCGGATTCGGAACGTCACGCACGATGAACCGCATATTTCTTCGCCACGAGGGGTGTTGTCCACGCGATTGGAAAAGTTTGAGGTAATGAATCTGCCAGCCGAATCCGGCCACGAGCATGGGCAGCCTCGGAAGGCTACGCGGTGGTGGTTTATAAAACAATTGGTCCAGCGTGTAGAAAAAAAACGACGTGACAAAGTGAGGCGCGGGAGCAGTGGACAACCATCAAAGCAAGCAGCAGGATGCAGTCCACGACGGCTCTCCCACAGATGGAAACACCCGTTGGTTTTGGGGAAACGGCATAGCGGTGACTTTCCTAGTGGTGGCTGCCTGCTTCGCACTCTTGCGTAGCGGGCGATCAAAAAGTAATGCGGTGTAGTTCATCAAGAACAATACGCGGTCGCCATCTAAGCCCAGGGCAGTGTTTTTGAGGAAATACTTACAAGAGATCGTGGATCTTGACGCTTCCTCATACGTATTGAGTGCAGCTTGCTGACGATCATTAGCGCGCAGGAGTGACATCGAGCTTTTCACTACGTTTCACGGGTATGTATGCTTCTTATGCTGCGGCGTGGCTAGTGGCCGTAGATCGACCGCTTACCAATATCTATTAGACAGCAGAAATATCCGATTACGGTTCACTTGGCTGTATTTTCACCCATATCCTCCTTAGCCGCCAATTGCAGAGCGATTACTGTCGCCGGAGAGTTGATGACAACACCATTAGGAACGATCAATTTGAGTTCCCGTCCATCGCTGGAGATATTGATCTCAGCCTTGTTTTCATTATCTAGAAACCAGGCTTTAATTACCTTCTTTGAAAATCCTGGAAGTGTCAGCACACGATCAATCGGCAGATCAAAGACCATCAGGTAAAGCATATTACCCTTCTGCGTGACGCGTCCCCATGGCACACCCTGTGGGAATGGACTGGCTGACGTCCCATAAATAGCCTCTCCGTTTACCTTCATCCATTTACCAACCTCTACCAATCGGTCCAGACTCTCTTGCGGAATCTCGCCTTTGTCTGTCGGGCCTACATTCAGCAGATAGTTTCCGCCCTTACTGGAAATATCGCAAAGCATTTGGACAATCGTCTCAACTGATTTCCAATTATGGTCGTTCTTCTTGAACCCCCATGTCCCATTCATCGTCATACAGGTTTCCCAGTCTCGCCCCGAAAATCCAGTGGCTGGAATAAACTGCTCAGGGGTCTCTGTATCGCCCCAATAGTCTCCGCCCAATCGGTTATTCATAATGATCTTTGGCTGAAGCTCCATCACTGTCTTTAAAATACGATCAGCCCTCGCCTTATTAATAGCCCCGCCCGGGATATCCCACCAGATCACCGCAATATCACCATAATTGCTCAAAATCTCACGGACCTGCGGGATCACAATTTTATCAACATACTGGTCCGCATCACCTTCATGGGTCTTATCCCAGTCATTCCCGCCGCCGCCGGGATGATGCCAATCCAGGTTCTGCGAATAATAGAAGCCGAGCTTCATGCCGTGTTTGCGGCATGCGACGGCAAGTTCCTTCATCGGATCATGCTTGTAAGGCGTTGCATCAATAATATTGAACGGGCTGGCGTTCGTCTTGAACATGGCGAAGCCTTCGTGGTGCTTCGTCGTGATAACCACATACTTCATACCGGCGGTCTTTGCTGCGAGCACCCACTTTTCGGCATTGTAATTCACCGGGTTAAACTTTGACGCCAATGTGGCATATTCGGCAATCGGAATTCTGGCATCATACATCATCCATTCACCGAAATTGTGTTCGTTGCCCACAGGCTTCCCGTTCCACTCACCACCGGCCTGGGCATACAGTCCCCAATGGATGAACATTCCGAATCTCGCTTCCCTGAACCATTTCAGCCGCATATCCCGCTGCGCTAAAGTTTCTCCGCGTTCGGTCAAAATGACTGGGTTTGTCGCTTTCGAGACTCCCAGCGGCGCGGGATCGGTCGAGAGTATTTCAATATCCGAAACCATTCCTCCGTTACCTCCGGAAATCACCTCTAGAGCAAGTTCCAGTGTGCCCATCGAATATGAAGCAGGAGGAATATCAATCACGCACTCTGACGACTTACCAGCATCAGCTGTTACCGACTCCTTTACTGTGAGATCACCTGCCTTAAGACGCATCACCCGCGGTCCATCAGACAAGAAACGAAGTTTGGCCTTATAAGCGGCATTTGTATTAAGTCCGCCATATCCAAACCAGATGTATGGACCGTAAACCACCGTCCGTAAAGCCTCATCGAATGCTTCGGAATTTGGAACATTCCAGTTATCAGCGGCCTTTTTAAGATGAGGTTGAGCACCATCCACTCCCGCGTCGTCATACGCTACCCTGACCCAATCGGCCGCATTACTCGGAAGACACCAACCAATCGTCAGTATTACCGCAACCATCATTGAATAATTTCTCTTCATTATTTTCATCCCACCTATTAGGTTTTTATAACAACCTGAAATTGTCATAACGTTAGTTCTGTCGAGCGGATACAAAGTTCAATCTAGCCATCTTTCCAGTAATATCTACCCCCACAAATGGGGGAGGGCTTCAAAAAACGCGGGAGTTTTAGCGGGGTGGGACGTCGTCAAAGGCGCGGAGCTGCACCTGCCCCTTGACTGTGTTGCCGTACAAGACTTGCACGACACGGTTAGTGCCCGGCGCGGGCCAGATTCCCGAGCCGATGCGGTGCCAGATCTTGTCGTGGAAAGCAAAGGCTTTCATGCCGGATTGTTTTCCCGCACGCACGGGCGGATCGGTGATGAGTTGGACTTCCCCAGGCTTAAAATCGTAGGATTTTTCCTCTAGCACGATGCGCACAGGTAGTGGGCTTAGGTTGGAGACGCGAAACGAACCAACAGGGAAAGCGCGCTTTGAATCATCAATGACCATGATATGGAAGCGGGTCTTACCGTTGGGCGGTGCCGGCAGAAACAGTAGAATGGCTGATCGCACCCCATCCGGAAGATCGGCCATTCCTAACACTTCATTCGAGCGGGTGATCGAGACACGCTCCGGCTTGGTGGTGATCACGATCCGATTTCCGGTGAGCATAACGGTGTCAAACTCGTGATTCAGATAGGATTTGATAGAAACTTTTATAGCCACGGTTTCGGCGGGCGCATCGGGGTCGTGGACGTAGGCCTCGTCAGTAGCCAGGTCGGGTTGAAAGGCGAGCAGGCGGATTTCAGCGCGTGTGGCAGGTTGTTCACGGGCGTGCAACGGCGGGAGCATAGCCATTAGAACAGCGACAACGATGATCGGGTAAACTGACATGGAAGATAACGGATGAAAGGCTACGGGGTTTTATCATATTTCCCCGGCGTTGAGCCAGTGGAATGACACAATGCGGAAGCTTCGGCCGAAGGATTGGTTAGTAGGCCGGATGAGTTTAACTAAGGGCGTTTCAGGCGAGTCCGCCGGGTCGATGAATTCCGGCAACCGTTGAACCACTGCCTCGCACCAAGCCTTAGCAATAACGCTGCCCGTGCTGGAGGTCGTCTCGCCGTATGCACGGATCTTGAAAGTATCGCCGCGGACTGTTGCAATGGGGGCCAAGGCACCGAGCAGGTCACCTTGAGTGAGTATAGGAGGCGAGCCTTCGCCGGTGAATCCGTTCATGGCTTCGGGCGTTGCCGTGCCGGTCTTGCGGGCCACGGCGATGTCCGCGCTTTGAATCAGCTTCGAATCCTTGCCATGGTTCACGGTGTTCACCCCGGATAAGTCGATGGCGGTTTGCAGGATACCAGCCAAGCTGTGGAGACCGTCGACTGCGCCAGGACGGCGGTTGACAAATTCTGCTAGAGTGAGCAATGGAGCCTGGTCCTCGCTGCCGCGTTTTTGAATTTCGGTCACTATGGCTTTGGCGAGAGCTTCGATTTGGAAGTCATCAAGGTTTCGATAGCCGGCCCAGCGAATTTGGCCAAGCACATTGACGTTGGCGCTGGTATCCGTGGGTCCGGTGAGAGGAAGTCCCATGCGCGCAAAAGGAGTGGCGTCCGGGTTGGGTGTGGCACGGTTTTTCCAGACGGTGACCTCACGATCACGCAGTGAAGACAACACCGAGCGCCAGGCGTCGATAGAGGTTGAATTCAGGTTGAAAGGACCGGCCACGGCCATGTATCCGGCGATCTTTTTGGCGAAATCCGCATCACTGAGCGTGTCGAGTTTCGTGGCCAGCAGGGCAGCGTCACCGGGAATAACCGCGGGCCTCAGGCGGGTATTGAGCGCAGGTTTGGAACCGTCGAGAACTCCTTCCAACACCATGCGCCGAGTGAGATTGGATGTGAACACCCCGCCAGCATATGCTGACAACGATGAGAAGTAGTAGCTATCCCATAGCGTATTATTGAGTAAATACGAATGATCGAGCAAAGTCGTGCCACCGAGCAATCGAGAGACTTGCGCCGCAGGGAGCAGCGGATGGGCGCGCGAATTGCCGAACGGGTGCACGATGCGCGGCAGAGAAGCACCGGAGACCAGATTTGTGGCGATTAGATCGCCGATAGACGCGGCGGGTGCCACCGGCACATGACACATCGGCACATTGGTCACGCCTTCGTTAGAACTGCGACTGGACCCGAAGTAACCGCGTCCGTACCCCGCACCCAGCGTCGTGTCCCATTCGATCATCGGGAAGCTGGACCAACCGGTGAGCTCGATCAGCCTGACATCGTAACTCTGGTTAGCTGCTCCCACAACGCTGGTGGTCTGCTCGCCGCCTTCGACCACTGGATTATTATAAACCCATGCCTTGCTGTCGTCCAGCGGGTCGCGAGTGGTACGAGCGGTCATTTCCAGCATGGCGAGCGGCTTCTTGCCCCCGATGCCCGTTTCTGTCCATTTCTGCAGAGTGTCAGCAACCCGGTATTTCCGCGAAATCACTGGTTTAGCTGGGTTTTCACTGATTTCTGCGGTAGGGTTGGCAAAGTTGAAGCGGAAAGAGCGCAGGATGTCCTGCGTGACGTCCTCATTTTCACCGGCCAGAACGTCCACTTGGAAGTCCGGCACGCCGCTGTTGATTGCAGTCGTCCGCAGAGCCTTGAGTTCGACCTGCACTTCATCAGTAATTCTGATAGATACGAAACCCCACTTGGGCGAACGCCAATCTGCCACATTCTCGAATGCGTAGAGGGTTGCAGGTGGTCGCAGGAATCCATAACTCAGGTGGTCGGTTTGCAGACCGGCGCGGGGATCCCAGCCGGGAACAGCTTCCACGCCCAGCTTGTTGCTGGTGCGGTTATCGATGTTGCCGAAGTTATTATTGACCCTACAGTCAAAAAACGACCTAGGTACGTTTTCATCAGCGCATTCGTAGGACCAACTCCAGTTGCTCTCGACGCGACTGGAGAACACCTTCACCTCGCCGGGTTGCAACCGCAGCGCGTTACCTGCAGCTTGGCTGGTGCCATCTGTAAGATAGAGAGTGAACCACCGGCGCGCGGCAGTATTGCGCTCGTTGACATCATTGAATCGTGCCAGTCCGTGAAACTCGCCGTTAGTCATTTCATCGCGGTACCAATTCACGGCCCCGCTCATGACCTTGGCGAAGCGAAATCCAACCGGCGGATCCCATACGCGGATGCGCAGTTTCTTGAGGTCAAGCGCCACGTCGTAGGGATTGAAAAGGGTGATGACTGGTTCGTATACAATCTGCGGCACGGCATGGTTGTCATTGCCCTTGGGATCGCCGTATTGGTCCATAAAGTTTATGCGGTCCTTAATATTCGCGTGGTGCGAGACGATCGAGAACACGAGTTGCATCTTGGCGATGACGGGTAGCAGGCGTTCCTTCCGGGGTGAGTAGTCCATCCCGTCGAATGAAGGTGCGAGTTCGGTGGCGGACGGGACGTAGGTGGGGGTGCCCAGATTGGCGTCCGTCACGGTTTTATATTTGCGATAATGGTCGTAGAGGTAACTCCAACGCGGGGCTCCGGACGCGAGGTTTGAGTAGGGCGTGGCGGTGGGAAAGGAGCTTGTAGGAAATGTAGCACTCTCGAAAAGCGCTGTGAGATCGGTCTTCAGGCCGCCGTTGGCGGTATCGGTTAGCAGGCCGAGCGAACCGGTGGTAAATTCATGGAATCGCTTGCGGAATTCCGGCGCGCTATCCTGGCCACTAGGGATCACCGCGGTTTCAAGCGTGACGAGGTTGACCGGTGTTTTCAAGGCTGCAAATTTCGCAGGATCGATGATATCCGCTCGAAATCGGTTAGGTGCTTTACGAGTGGCGACCTCCACCCCGGCGGTCGGTTTTGTCGCCGGATCACCCAGATCAATGGAAGCTTTGACACTCTCGTCAAAAACCGCCCACGCCAGAGCGCCGGGGATCACTGAATTCATAACCGGAATTTTTGCTGCACGCACCGAGTTTGGCACGTTCATATGACCGAGCGCACCGATCAATTCCACCGAATCCACGGACGGATCGGACGCAGGCAGCGCAAACAATTTGGCATCCACAGGGTTGACGGTGGAGACGAGCCAACGGAGGAATTTCGTGCGTTTTTCAACGTATGCCGGAGAGGAGGATTTAGCCGGATCCCAGCGCCAGGACTCCCATGCGCCGGTTAGGTGCGGCTGCTTAGCGGAGGAAATCACCGCTGCGGCGGGCGCAGAGACTCGTTTATCAGGGCCGAGAGTGGATTGCAATTCGCCTAGCGCGAGCATCAGACCGAGCCGGGCGTTGGCTCGCGCCATCACGATGGCTTGACCCTGACTGGAGCTACGTAAGGTGATCGAGGAGAGGGTCAACATGCCCACTGCGATGACCGTGAGCAGGATCATCAGCGAGAGCGTGCTGACCAGCGCGAATCCGCAGCGCGCGCGGCTGGGACTGTGATGCATCCGATTCCGGTGCTGAGCGCGAATGGTCGCAGCCGGAATCAAATATGTTTGTTTGCAGGACATAGATTGAATAACGTGTTACGGTTTATCATTTCTCCTCCGGATTTTTGGTGTTAAAACTGTAAATTCCCGAGCCAACGACAAAACGGATATAATTACCATCTTCACGGGCTCCCACCATCCCTTCTGTTTTTGCCAGCAGAACTCCCTTCTTCCAGATCAAGTTTCTTCCTTCATAGATCACTCCATGATCTCCGACAGGTTTGGGAAAACTAACCGCCGCTTGGCTATTGAAGGGAATAGCCACCGTGAGAGAGAGATCAGTTCCCGTGACCTGCCATTCCGACGAGACCTTGCCGCGCGGAGTCTGCACAAACCCTTTGGCAAAGGTCAGGCCGCCGCCAATTTGCGGACGAATAGACAGTTCCTCATAGCCCGGCTTGGTGGGATAGATGCCAAGCACTCCCTTATAAAACCAGGCATCGATCGGGCCACCGAGCATTGGATGATTCCAGGAGCCGTGCCCGTCCCAGAACTCCCAGATCGTCGTGGCACCTTTCTCTATCATATGACCCCAACTCGGCTGGGTAGTCTGATTGGCAAGGGTATAGGCCGTCTCGACCGCCTCATTCCGCCACAGTGCGTTCATCAGGCAATGCGTCCCCACCACGCCGGTGGTCAAATGCCCGTCTTTGTAGTCAATGTTCTGTTTCAGGCGGGCGAGCACAGCGCTTTTGCTCTCCGGCGGCACCATGTCAAAGGAAAGCGCAAGGGCATTGGATACCTGCTCGTTCTTGTTGTAATAACGGTCGAATCTGAGCCATTTTTTATTGAAGGCTGCCTTGATATCTGCTGCAAGCTGAGCATACTTTTCAGCATCATCTGCCTTGCCCAACTCCAGAGCGGTCCGCGAGAGCAGTTCAGCGCTTCGATAATAGTATCCGGTCGACAGCAACAGCCCTTCGGTTGGGCCGCCGGTCCAGTCACCCCACTTAAAGGTAGTGCATATATTATTCGGGCTGGTGGTGCGGACGTATTCAACAAACCTGCGCATCATGTTATAGTGTTTTGCCAGAAGAACTTTATCCCCGTATGCCATATACAAATCCCACGGAATGGAAACTGACGCGGAATTCCAGGCGATATCCCAAACCTCCCAGCCCTTGTACGGCGACTTCCAACTCTCCCCCAGGGGGCAAGGCGCGATATTGGCCACCGAACCATTGGTATTCCGGAAATCCTGATAGTCCTGGATGTCATTGAACCATTTCGCCATGAACGCCTTCATGTCGAGATTCATACACGCCGCTTCGGTCGTTACCAGCGCGTCGCCCAGCCAGCCCTTGCGCTCGTCACGCTGACAGCAATCGGTGGGGATGCTGTGCATGTTGTTCACCTGAGTCCAGAGAAAGGCCCGGT
Organism: Akkermansiaceae bacterium; assembly: GCA_903906515.1. GTDB lineage: Bacteria > Verrucomicrobiota > Verrucomicrobiia > Verrucomicrobiales > Akkermansiaceae > Luteolibacter. Next base: position 20,472 of record CAIVKO010000233.1, on the reverse strand, counting down.
GAATCTTGTTGAGCAGCGGCGAGGAACAGGTGAAATCACCAGCCGGTTCAACCGCGCTGTGTACCACACAGGCAACGACGCTGTCGCTCGTGAGTCCGGCAACGCCGGAAACTTTAGCGGTTCTGAATCCATGATATGTGAACCGCGGCTCCCACGTTTCCACCCCCACGCCTTTGAACGTATACTGATCCTTCTGGCTACTGGCAGGCCAATCCCCCTCACCAAAATCCAGTTTCATGACCGTACCGGCCGGGGCCGATGCCGAAACCCTGAGCCACCCCGCCATGTTCTGCCCGAAATCAAAGATGTTATCTCCATCCTTACCGCTCATCTTGACCGGCTTCATGGTGTCAACCACCTTGATCGCCTGTAGCTGGGCGTTCACGATTTGCGGAGGCGTCTTGACCTCAACCGACGCCCAGTCGGTTCCGGCATATCCTGGCATGTCCCAGGCATCCTCCAGGCGGGCATCATAGACCTCGCCCACATAAACGCTGTTGGATACCATGGCCCCGCCGTTCTTGCCCGTCCATGTCGGATCGGTCACCAGGGTCGCCGTCGTATTGTCGGTGTACCGCACCTCGATCTGCACCACCGCCATCTTGTCCGACGGCTGCTTGAGTTCCCACCGAATCAGATAGGCGTCACCCAGCATCACCCCAACCGCATTGGCACCGGGTTTCAGCAACTCCGTGATGTCATAGGTGCTGTACAGAGCGCGGAATTTATAATCGGTATAGCCGGGATCCAAAACATGGTCACCGACCTTCTTGCCGTTAATCCGCAATTCATAATACCCCTGACCGGAGACATAGGCCCGCGCCTGGGCAATCGTCTTCGACTTTTCAACGGTAAACTCCTTGCGCAGCCGGGTGAAATCGCCACCAACCCACTGAGCCTGCCAATCCGCCGGATTCATCATCGCCGTCTCAAAAGTTGCGGCCAGACTGTAGGGTGAAACATTGCCGTCCGCATCCCACACACGCACCTTCCACCAGTACCGCGCCTTGCTCGCCAGCGCTGGACCAGCGTAAACAATGGCGTACTGTTGAGCCGACTCCTTCTCCTGGATTGACCAGACATCGCCCTTGTCGGCGTCGATCAGTTTTTGACTCGACGCCACCAGGATCTGGTATCCGCGCTGACTCTGTCCGCGCACGGCGTGCGCGGCGGACCAGCTGAATACCGGCGCGGGATTGTCGATGCCCATCGGCTCGCACACGCCTTCGACGGCCAGCCGGTCAGGCGCTACCGGCACCGTGTTCTTCCCGGTCTTGCGTCGGGGCTGATCGGCTTTCGCGCCGGGGCTCGCCGCGCTGTTCGCCGCAGCGTCCGCACGATAGACCGTGTCGTCCGGCGACTTGCCCGCCGGCGGGACGGCCGCGGCCGACTCACAGGCGTCATCCACGATCTCAACAATCCTGGGTGTCACGTCTTTCCAAGTGAAGACCGCATCAGCCCAGTCGGCATCGTCGCCCCAAGTATTGTCGCCGGTAGTGGTCGCCTCCAGCTTGAGCCGCTTGACGCCGGAGAGGTTGAGATCAACGACCTTGGGCTTGTCGCCGGGAGTAACCACCTTGCCGTCCTTCATCACGTCGCCCTTCATCACGCCGCTGCAGAACAGAACTTTCCCGTCACCCGTGATAATGAATTCGACAGAACCGCGGTCCTTATTCAGACCATTCACGCCGACGACGGCATGGAATTTCTCCGTATGCCCGTCGAGCCGGATCATGGCTATAAACGGAGCATGAGTCCCCAGCCCATGCTGGAACTTCTCGCCCGCCATCTGCATGGGCTTCCAGGATGCCGCCTGGTCCTTAAGCGGGGGTTTTTCGAAGTTCTCCACGAGCTCGAAATTGGCAAGGTCCTCCAGCCGGGTTTCTTCCCCGAACGCCGCAGCACAGCATCCCAGCACCGCGACCGCCGCCATTGACATATTGCGCTTCATATTTGACACCTGTGAGAAACACCAACACCCACTACCACGCATCTGTGCGGAAAGGAGAGGCCGGCAGCCCCTCGTTGTTATAGAGATTACAACCGTCAGGGTTGATCGAATACGCATATCGCACCGCAACCGGCTTGGGCACTGCCGGACTGGAAACCACGACCGTCTTACCCTCAATCACGGCATCGGCCCACACCCATTTCTTGTCCTCGCCGGCAATCGCGAACTTCTGCAGCTTGCCCTGCGGCTCCTTGACCACGGGATCATAGCCTTTTTTGGTCGCCACGGTCAGGCCGGAACCGACGCTATCGAAAACGACACGGATCTTGCTTCCTTCAACCTTGATTCCCTTATACAACGGGCCGCTGTACACGAGATCTTTCTTGCCGTAATTTTTGGCGAGCGCCCAGAGCGCCAACCGTTCACCGACGTCCCGCTTGTTCTGCGGATGAACATCGCCAGGGTTGCCGACGTTGGCCAATTCGATGGCTACGGCCATGCCAGTGTTGGGGATTGAAAGCGCCTTAAACTGGCCCATGCGGGTTTTGGCCCAACCATCACCACCTTCCGGTTTGTTGTCCGGATTGCTATAATTGGGAAGCTGGACGAAGTAGAACGGGAAGTCGCCCTGGTTCCATGCTTTCCGCCACCCCCCGATCAGCGCGCGCATTTTGTGATAATATCCGTCTTCTTCACTGCCGTTGGTTTCGCCCTGATAGAAGAGCGCCCCTTTGATCCGGAAGTTAACCAGGGGGTGAATCATGCCATTATACATACAATGCCAGGAGCAAGGACCGATTTCGGGCTCCCCGGATACATCGAGTTTGGCCTTGTTTCCCGCGAGTTCGGAAATGGAAGCCAACCCATCGGCGGAGCAGAATGGCTCAATCGACCTCCCACTCGCTACGCTCCTGATCAGACCGATGGGAATACCGGTTTCGCTGTGTATTTTGCGGGCGAAATAATAACCGACAGCTGTAAAATTTCCAGCCGTCTGGAGAGTGCAATTCACCCAGTTACCCTTAACATCAGTCTGAATTCTACCGGCATAATTGCTAGGCACATCGAATTGGCGCAGCAGCGGAAAATTCGCATCCTTGACGTCGTCTGGCCTGCCGCAATGACCCAGTAGAAATTCCATGTTGGACTGGCCGCTGCAAACCCAGACGTCACCAACGACCACATCATTGATCGTCACCTTGTTCTTTCCGGATACCGTCAGGGTGGCGGAGTTTGTTGACGTCTTCAACGCATCCAGCTTGACGCTCCAGCAACCGACCTTGTCAGTGATCACGGATTTCTCCTGGCCGGCGAAGGCGACGCTGACTTTCTCCCCCGGGTCAGCCTTGCCGTAGACCGCCACCGGCATCTCCCGCTGGAGAACCATGTGATCCGCGAACAAACCGTTCACCGTCACATCGGCAGACGCCGTTGTTGCAAAACACAAAATGGCCAATCCCGATAACAGTTTATGAGTCATGCTATACTCCATTTTTATTTGTTTCATTATATACTCCATTTCTTTTGTTTCATTTCACTGCCCAACATTACTTGAATTGTTTTCATTGATCACGTCGGTGCAGGCTTCCGTGCGCACATTGACGTTTCCAGACACAGCCTTATTTCCAGTAATCACCAGTCCCTTTACGCTTTTCGCCCAAATGTCGGCATTATCGAAGACATTGCCCTCGATGCGGATGTTTTCATGCACTGGCTCATCCGGCTTAGCTGTACTATTCTCCGGCGAGATGGCGATACCGCACTTGATAAAGTGATTGCCGCGAATCGTCATATCGCGTACCGGCCCGGATTCAAACCAGCTTCGCGCATCATTGGATACCAGGATAGCCGGCATCGCGGTCTTGTTAAACAGGTTATTCTCAATGACCACCTTCCGCCGGGTGGTGAGCAGGAATGCGCGCGTGGAACACATAGTGACTTTACAGTTTCGCACATAAACTTCCGGCGTCCAAGTGACATTTTCGAGGACATCCTTACCCAGAATGACCTCCGGCGCAGGCTGCTCCAGCGTCAGCAGCATCGTCCAATCACCCTTCATTTCCGCCTTCTTCACCTTGCCGGAGCCGAAGACACGTAGGGAATCCGAGTGGACAAAGTCAATATCGTCGCCGGCAAAAAAGGCCTCAAACCCGTAGGTCTGCCCGTGGCAGAACCGCACCAGCAACTGGTCGGGAGCCGGCCGCTCCATAATACGCAAGTGGGTGCCATGAACATTGATCGGATCATCCTGCGTGCCCGAGAATGTACAATCCTCCGCAATGAACTTGCCTCGACAGCCCGACACCTGGATAGCATCCGCCCAGCAGGCACAGGTCCGGCCAGAGCCAGGACGCGGCGCCAGATCAACCTTCTTAAGCGTTAGATTTTCACAAAACTGGTTCACCAGTCCCATGCCGTGCATGTAATGATACGCGCAGTTTTCCCAAGTGATATCCTTGCTGTTACGCGCAAACGATCCGGTACAATCGCGGACCGGGTCACGTTCCTGCCAAACCCGGCCCTTGGTGAATCCCGGATTTTCCGAAAACCAGGCACGGATCTTATCGGGTGCCAGTTCTTCAAGTTTAGTCACCTTGCTGAAATTGATCCCGGACCGCACTAACGTGCCTTCCGCAGGATCACCCTGCTGCTGGGCACCCTGCCGGAAGGCATTGTGCCTCCAGCCTTCACCTAACCAAATCATGAGATCATTTTCGACAACGTATTTCGAATCCGGGTTGATGGCCAGGTCCGCATGATCGGCGGCGACATCCAGCACGGTGTACTCCGATGTAGTCGGCCGCCGGTAGTCAAACGCAAGCCCCTGCAGGCGGACATCCTCGACATGATCAAAAAACGTCTGAATCATTTTCCCGCGCATATAAATGTCGCTTCGCGCACCCTTCGCGCCACCTAACACCTGCACGTGACGCACCCCTTGGAAGGCCAATGCGATGGCCTTGGGCGTATTCGGGTCGTCGTTCGTATTGGAGATAAACAACTTGAGCTTGAGCGCATTCTGCGGAAAGAAATCGTATTCACCCGGTGCAAACTGAATGATGATCGGACGTTTTACCGTACCTTCTCCCGAAGGCTTCAGGGTTTCACTGTAACATCCTGGCTTCAATTCAATCCGGTCCCCTGCCGTCAGAAGCAGACGATTCACCATCTTTAAGCTGCGCCACGGTTTCTTCGCATTGGTCCCGATATTCCCATCGTTACCATTTACCGGATCCACATAGTAGGTTGTTCCGCCCTGCGATTTTACCAATTTCTCAACCGGCGGATAGGCGTCATCGGCCGCGACGACTGGTCCCGTGACAAGACTTGGCCAGCGTGGATCAGACAACTCCGGTTGCTTCACTTCCGTCAAAACCGGAGCCGTGTCTTTCCATGTAAACACCGCATCCGCCCAGTTGGCATGATCGCTCCAGTTGTTATCTCCCCCATCGGTCACATCAAGTCTGAGCACCTTGACACCGGTTAGATCCAGATCAATCACCTTGGGTTCGTCTCCGGCTTTATTCACACCGCCCTTCATCAGACCGCTGCTGAATAAAACCTTACCGTCGCCAGTCACGAAGAATTTAACCGAACCGGGTTCACCTTTGAGATCGCTCACCCCCACAACGGCATGGAACTTCTCCGTTTTACCATCAAGCTTGAATACGGCACTACTCGGCGCATGAACACCCAGTCCATGCTCAAAATTTTTCCCGCCCATTTGCAGCGGCTGCCCGGATACAGACTTGTCCTTGACCGCCTGGTTATTACCAGACTTGATCAGATTGAGATTGGGCAGATCCTCACATCGGGTTTCCTCACCAAAAGCTGAAAAGCCACTCCCCGCCAGGGCAGTCACAGCAATCATCAAAAACGTAATAGGTATTTTTTTAATCATAACTTGTTGTTTTTATCACCAGTCATCTGTCCGAAATGGAGCTGCGGGCAGTCCCTCATTGTTGTAAAGGTTACAGCCGTCAGGATTCATTGAGAACGCATATCGCACCGCGACGGGATTGGGCACTTCGGGGCTGGAAACCACGATCACCTTACCCTCGATTACGGCGTCGGCCCAGACCCATTTCTTATCCTCGCCGGCAATCGCGAATTTCTGCAGCTTGCCCTGCGGCTCCTTGACCACGGGATCATAGCCTTTTTTGGTCGCCACGGTCAGGCCGGAACCGACATTGTCGAAAAAGACACGGATCTTGGTTCCTTCAACCTTGATCTCCTTATATAAAGGGCCGCTGTAGACGAGATCCTTCTTGCCGTAATTTTTAGCGAGCGCCCAAAGCGCCAATCGTTCGCCGACGTCCCGTTTGTTCTTCGGATGGATGTCACCGGGATTACCGACGTCGGCAAGATCAATGGCGACCGCCATGCCGGTATTCGGTATTGAAAGCGCCTTGTTCTGGGCCATGCGGACACGAGCCCAACCATCGCCACCTTGCGGATTATTGTTAGGATTCTGAAAGCTTGCCAACTGGACGTAGTAGAAGGGAAATTCACCCGATGGCGCTCCGGAGCCAGGCGTAGGCGGCTGGTTCCAGGCATTCCGCCACCCCCCGACCAGAGCACGCATTTCATGATAATAGGAATCCCCTTCGTCCCCATTAGCCTCCCCCTGATACCAGATGACGCCCTTGATAGGGAACCTGACCAAAGAATGAATCATGCCGTTGTAAATGCTTCCCCATGCCCCTGCATCTCCAATGGGATAGGACTTCAGTTCAGGCGGGACCGGTAGCTCGCCATTGCTGGATAAAGCCTTTTTTGTCTCGGCGATATATGCACTCATCCGGGGTTCGGCGGCCGCAAGTGCCTCTACATACGCCTTAACTTGGCTATCCAAGTATTGCTTTTCATTGGCTAATTGCGGGACCGAAGACATACTGGAGTATGGGATCCATGGTTGAATGCGTGTGCCACCCCAGGCGCTCTTGATTAAACCGATAGGAACACCGGTTTCAGAGGAAATCTTCCGGGCGAAGTAAAATCCTACCGCTGTAAAATTTCCTACGGACTGGGGCGAACAAGTCGTCCAGGCGTTCCCATTATACGTTCCTTCTGCCCGCGGGGTGTTTCCCAAGCCACAGGGCACAAAGAACTGCCGCAGCAACGGGAAATCAGCATCCTTGATATCGTCCGGCCTATTGCAGTCACGCAAGGACCATTCCATATTTGACTGACCACTGCAGACCCATACGTCGCCGACGAGCACATCATTGAGCGTCACCTTGTTCTTGCCAGATACCGTCAGTGTGGCGGCGATCTTCGATGTCTTCAACGCATCCAGCCTGACGCTCCAATAACCAGCCTTATCAGTCGTCGCGGCTTTCTCCTGACCGGCGAAGGCGACTGTGACCACATCACCCGGATCAGCCTTTCCATACACCGCAACCGGCATCTCCCTCTGGAGAACCATGTGGTCTGTGAACAGTCCGCTCAGAGTCACATCGGCAGACGCCGATAGAGTTGTAAAACCTAGGAAAATCAGTATCGAAATCGGGTTCATTGTTTTTTTAACATTTTTTTCATCAATCATTAATTCATCTATCAACCAGAATCACATTCATATTAAGGACCGACCACCGGCACAACCTTCACTGCATTACCTGAGGCAAACACAGCAGCGCCGCCCCAGTCGGCAAGATCACAGGACGCGCCGTCACCGCCGTCGGTGACCTCAAGTTTCATGCGCTTAGCACCTCTCAGATCGACGGAGAGCACCTTGGGTGCATCTCCGCATTGTATCAGCCCGGAACTGGCCTTCTTCACATCATCCACCCAGACTTGGAAAATCACGGAACCGACGCCGGCTGGCCCAGCCATATCATCCACCCCGACCGCCGCAACGAATCGGGTCGCCGTCCCCGCAAGGTCCACCTCCGTCATACTGGCCGCATGCGTTCCTATCCCGTGTTCAAAAATTTGTTTACCGATGGAAATGGGATTCTTGCCACCGATCGCCTTACCCGAACCTACGGTGCCATAGCCGAGCTTCACATGACTCAAGTCCTGAGCATCCAGCCACACAGCACCGGAGGGGACGTCCTTGCCTATCAACGCCGACAGGGGGACTTGAGGCACTATCTCCCGTTTCGTCGGCACCAGCACTATGCGGTGCGTCTTCGGCTGGCGCGCAGCGTCGATCTTCGCCTCCCATTCAGCGATTTGCTTATCCAGGTCGGGGATTGGGCCCAAATTAGGATTCAACTGACTGTTGCCCTGACTGTCAAACATGGCGGTACCGTCCCCGGTTAGCCGAACGTTTAACTGGCATTTGCGCCAGCGCTCGAAGTAAAGGTCGTTTTTCTTGAATACACCCTTGAGAATTTCCTGCGATTGTCGCGTCACAGGGCTTGGCACCATGACCATGTTCCAGCCCTTGGCCAACTCCTCGCTCGTTACGCCGCCGACGCTCTCGCCATCAATCCGCACATCGTAGTAGTCCGATTTCAGACCTGCGACCTTCAATGTATAACAGTTAAGATCTTCGAGAAATGGGATGAGCTGGAGCGCCTGTTCGGCACGATCATCAACCGGCATGGGCAGCGCACTATCAAGTCGATCAAAACTGATTACACCCTTGTCCAGCGTGACATTTGATACCTGGGAATTTTCCGCCACCACCACCTGTTTGCCGAGTGAACGTGCCATATCCAATTCAACCCGCGACACCACAGACGGCACACCAAGTCCCTTGAGGATGGACCATGCCATGATCAGTTGCCCTGCCGGCCCGGGGTGCAGAGCGTCTCCGCCACCGACAAATGCATTGGGATTGGCAGCGCGGACCTTCATCATGGTAGCCATGTAGGGATTAAACTGATCAACGAACGCGACGTTCTGTGTTGCTGCCACACCCTTGAGAGCCTCGGAAAATTGCCTCAGGGACTGATTTCTCAAGTCCTGATCTGGATCCGGCCGTCGATCTTCAATGGGTTGCGGCGTAATCAACGCAACACGTGCACCGCTAGCCTTCAGAATTTTTGTTAGTTGATTCTGACTACGCACATACGTGCTGCAGATATCCGGTCGGAATGCTTGATATTCATGATCGTTCATCCCGAAATCAATCGTCACAACCGTTGGTTTCAGAGGAAGCACATCGCGCCCAAGCCCGGCCGCAACCGCCTTCTCGATCATCGCCTGCTGCACCTCGGGAGCAGCTGCATACATCGCGTCCTTATCCGTTTGAAATCGCTGACGCATCCACGCCGTATCGCCGCCCCACCCGACATTACGAAAAGACAACCGATACGTGGGATAACGGGTAAGCCAGTATGCTTCAAGATAAGTCGTATAAAGTCGCTGCTCGGTAATACTATCTCCCAGGAATACCACCCGGTCACCGTTGTTAATCGCAAATCCCCGACTTGCGGCAGCCTTGGCTACTTGCGGTGTAACTGGTGTTTCCGCATCGGCGGCACCGGAATATGAAACCACAATGGCAAATAAGGCGATGTGATTCAGTATCGCTCTTGCGGAATGAATTGCATATCTATTTCTCACTTTGTTTGTCTTTAGGTTTTAATTCAAAATGTATGATCAGTTTGATAGAAGCATTACCTCTCCATCTCCAATCTCCCATCCACTTCTTTCATTTTGATAAATTTCACGCGTTCTTGAGGACTCTGATTCGGCTGATGCAACACCAAACGGAGGTTTCCAGACAAATCCCGGAAGAACATACCATGCCCTCCATTATCGGGAAACAAAGGCTCACCTGATTGAATCCACGGCCCCTCGATTTTTCCGCTATCAGACCTTGCCACACCCACCGCATAGTCGCCTCCTTTGCGGAAGCTGGACCAGATCATGAGCAGTTTCCCGTCTTTCGTCCGATATGGAAACGGGCCGTCAGTGACGTAATTATTTTCACTATACGCTCGGACCCAGGGTGCCTCCGACGCCTTGAAAAGCAGGATTGATTCACCCTGTCTTGCAGTCCAGTCGCTGTTCATCCGCACCGCGCGCACAGCTCCGTTGATGGCCTGGCACCACTCATGACAATAAACCAGCCAGTTCTTACCATCGGCATCGACCCACGGCGTGCCATCCAGAGCCCGTTGCTCGGGAGGTGTGTTCGCATTTTCACCTGCAATCATGAACGGCCCGTCTGGACGTTGCGCTTTCAGAATCTGGGTACCCCGTCCGCCTTGGCGTCCGGGAAATGACACAAACATGAAATAGGAGTCACCCATCCTGTGTACTTCGGGCGCCCACACTTCCTGGCCGCCCCAGAAATTTGAGGTAGGCCGCTCGAAAACCTGCACCGGTTTTGCCCAGTTGACAAGATCCTTGCTACGATAGACTTCCACACCGGTTCCCAAATTGTCATTCAACAACCGATTCCCGCATTGGGCATAGAGATAATAGTTGCTTGTCTTTTGATCCGTGAGAATGAATGGATCACGAACCCGGATCTCTGACAGCTTCAGTGGAAATTCGGCAAGCTGAGCAGGGGTGAGAGGAATAGGCAAAGAAGAAACTCCATCATATAGCACGGAAAAAATCCACGTTCCAGGGGGCACCTCGAAACGACAATACCTTTCATCTTTGCCCATGCAGACCACACCAGGCACCGTCGCGCCCGCTTTGCCGTTTTTCCAAACGGTCTTGCCATTAAGAACCACGCTGACAATGTTTCGTCCTTTTTCCTGAGGAAGACCGACCACAGCCTTCGTGTCCTTCGGTGACACCAACTTCAATTCTAACGATGCAGCCTCACGCTTCAGCGAGAGCTGGATATTGCCCTTCACCGTCGGCACCACGGACTCAATCGTGGTCAGGTCCCCCATTTGCGGCAGGACATGATACCTCTCATAGGCCACCTTCTCCGGTGCCACGCCAGACACATATTGCGACATCATCGTCAGCGGACCGCCGCTCCATGCATGGTTGTAGGTTCCGCTGCCGTCCATATTTTCCGCCAGTGTAGAGATCGGCCGCTTGACCATGCCATCATAGCGCTGCTTCATCCGATCAAGCCCCAACTGCGCTTCACCCATCATGAACAAAGCCTCCAGCACATACTTCTCCATGTAAGGACTCGCATTGCGATGTTTGTCCAGAACATCGCGCAGAGCTGAATACTTATCTGGCCCTGCGATTCCGGCCACCACGGCCAAACCGTTTCCTCTATCATCCGTGTCACCCGTGTATCCGGGCGAACGATACTCTTTCCCGTTCCATAATTTCGTGTTGATCCCTTTCTCGACGGCCTTCATTCTCGCCTGCCATGCTGGAAGATCGGCTTCGGCCCCGCACACTTTGGCCATTTCGATCGCCCCTTGTAACGCCAGGTGATACCAAACGCTGTCCAGGAGTTTAACATCGATATTACTACCCCAGTCGGACCAGTCCCAATCGCCCTTGCGGTGGATCACCAGACAATCTTCATCCAGTTTCCAAACCGTCAGGTAATCACGGACATGCGGATACACCTCACGCATTGTTGCCACATCGCCGGTATTAAAATAGTATAACCAGAAACCATATTTACCGACACTTGCGAGCATCTGGGGAGGGAGTTCCGCCGCCCAGTTGCCTGACGGGACGGGAGAATAGATCGTTTTGTTTTCCCTCTGCCATTTCGCGAGTTCGAGGATGGACTTACGTGCGAGCTGGTAACCGGGCGGATCAAACACATAAAACGCCTCACCAAGTTCATTGACAGCATCACCCCACCACTGCGCCCGCTCACGATCCGGGCAGTCCATGTAGTTATCACGCATGGTGACATAAAGAGTGCGTTTGGATTTCTCCCAAAGAGAGTTGTAGAACGGATCCTCGCAACGGAACGATCCCGCGAATTCTGCATTGTAACCAGACTCACGGAATTGCAGCGATAGGATTTTAACGTCGGCTGGAATCGTATATTCGACATCATGGCCGTTCATCCAGCCGGGCGTCTCATACTCCTGCACACCATCCCGCGTGATGTATTCGGCATGAACATTGGCTTCACCGCCGCCATTAATATCGTCAGTGCGTATGTCGATCTTGTGACCGGCGGTCGCCTCGATCTTAAAATATGGAGTCACCTGCGCGTTGTATGGGAGTCTGGCCTTGATCACCTTGCCATCGCTGACTGTTGGCAGCGCCGCCGCATTCGTATAGGCTTTCAGACCATAATCCTTCCATTGTGGAATCGGCCGCTGGACCAAATCACCCCAAGGGGCCACCGGTGGTGTTCCCGACTCTAACGGGGCAGTCCAGGAGGCATCGTCATACGACGAATCCATCCACTTACCGATGTCCTTGCTCGCATCAAACAGAATGCTAGACTCCGATAACCGGTAATTTGGTTTTGGCTCACCTGCGGTCCCGAAAGCCGGATGAATCAGCATTTTCCAAGTCCCATCGGAAGCAAGCACATCCTTTTCAATTTTAGCCTCCATCACCAACCCCGGCTTGCCACTGCTCTTGTGGGAAAACCCATGCTTGCCGAAATACCATGCTAGAACGGCAATCGTATTATCTCCCCGTTTGATGTATGGGGCAAGTTCGACCTCGTCATAATACCCGTCATTCGGTGTGGGGCCGCGTTTAAGACCGCCCTCGCGGACCACCAACTTGCCATTGATCCACAACCAGTATTTTGAATCCACAGCGATACGTGCAGGAACCGTAGAGGGGACCCGGTCCACCTTGAAACTCTTGCGGTAACAAATCCACGTATTCGCCTCAGCCTTTTCAGGTCCGATCCATTTTCCGGTCCACGGATTGGACAATGCCTGAACCGGAGATTTTGCCTTATCACCACCAACCGTGGGAAAAGAGTGTCCCACGTATTCTTCCACTTCTATGATCCGTGGCTGTGTACCATTCCATGTAAAAGCAGCATCTACCAGATTTACATGGTCCCCATACTTGTTATCGCCTCCATCGGTCACTTCAATCTTGAGTTTTTTCACTCCTACAAGAGAAACATCAACCACCTTGGGAGCCTCGGCGGCTATTGTCACCGCCCCATTGCTAAACAAACCGCCCTTCATCACACCACTCCGATACAGGACTTTCCCGTCTCCGGTCAGAATGAATTCGATTGAACCGCGATCACCTGGAAAATCACTAAACCCAAGGAGTGTATGGAACTTTTCCGTCTTTCCATCGAGACTGAACATAGCCACAGCCGGAGCATGAAGACCCAATCCATGTTCATAGATTCGGCCACCCATCTGCAACGGATGATCCGACGTCGCCCGATCCTTTCTCGGTGCTCCACCTCCACTTTCAATCAGATTGAGATTGGCCAGATCTTCCAACCGGATTTCATTGCCAGCCGCATGAACAGGCCTACTCAGGCAACCGGCCAACGCGATAAACACCACCCATAAATTAAGGTTTTTTATAACATTTTTCATAATATGAATTTTACAGAGGAAATCTTATCGCGCGACAGGGAACACCCCGATTCGCAACCGCGTGCTGCCATACGGCACAAGCGTAAGCGTCTCAACGGTGGCCTCACATTCCACTTTGTCCTTGTCCGGCAGGGGTGGTGTATAGCGGTTTTCGAGAAGCGTCCACCCGTTCACCTTCCGGGCGGGCACCTTGATCACCACGGGGCTGGCCCCGGGATCCAGCGGATAACCCTTTGAACCCGTATTCACAAGCATGAGATCCGCCGCTGACTTTGGCGCGAGTGCATAGTTCCATGCTCCATCAGGACGGATATCGAGCGCGGGGAAACGAACCGTATCCGGAGATTTTTTACCTCTCATATTCTGATAGATCCGATCATCAGTTAATACCTTCTCCGGCACCGGATAGGCAAACAGCAATGGTCCGCGCTCTACCGTGACTCCTTGATTTTCCCACGCGATCTGCTTCACGGGCATAGGCAGGCGTAAGACAACGGTATCGCCATCAACAAAGGTCCGGTTCAGGGTTACAAACTTGCCGGATGTGAGAGAACCGTCATGAGGCTGCTGGTTGACCGTAACTGACGGGGCTACGCACCAGCCAGGGATTCGGAACGAGAATGGCATCGTAACAGGCGTGGGCGTATTAAACTTGAAAGTGATGGTCTCGGAAAAAGGATATCCGGTTTCTTCCGTTACGGTCAGTTGCTGGCGCCCCTGATTGATCGGCAGTGTTGCCGAGGAAGGTCCATACAGAGAGGCCACCAGCCCGCCATTGGCGTCACGCATCCACATGCGCGCCGCAAAGTTCGGCATGAAGCGGTGCACATTGCCGGCGCAGCATTCCGTCTCATGGCAAGGCCTGTATGCCATCCAGGTGGAACCATGAAAATGCTTGTTGTGGTTGGAGTCGCCTGTAGCGATGACCTGATTGACGCCGGAAAAATACTGGAGATTCTTGAAATCCTTGGAGACACAGCCGGGCCCTGCATTGAAAATGGCCTTTTCGATGCGGTCTGCCCATGTCGCGTCGCCAGTGGCCATCAGGAGATATCCGACGCTCCATGTATAATCCGAGATGTCGCAGGTTTCATGGCTCTGGTAAACGTCCTTACCCGCCAAAAATTCATTCGAACTGGGAACACCATCTGGCAACATGTGATCGCGATCCAGCTTCTTGAAGGCATTCAGAGTAGCATCCAGATACTCTTTGTTTCCGGTGTAGGCATAGAAGATCGCCGGCAATTTTGCCATTTCATTGTAGGTGACCCCATGATCAACATCCTTTGCTGGCGCTGCCAACGCACCTCTTCCCCATATACCCTGCCCTTGATCGTATATCGCATTGGCGAGATTAAGAAGTTTGCGATCACCGGTCTTGCCATAGGTCCAAAGCATACCCTCAAGATTGATGACATTACGACCACACTTCAAATCCTCAATTGAATAGGAAAGATAATGCTGGCGCAGTGCTTCCAAAAGCTTGGGGTCATGGGTGGCGGAGTATTCGGCCTGCATGGCGCGGAAAAAGACTGCCATCGGCCACTGACTACTGAAAAACGGGTGGCCGAGGCGACCTTTATCCATGGGATGCGCGAGCACATAATCCACGCCATCACGCCCGGTCTGGATGAGCTTTTCATCGTGGATAAGATAGCCGAGCCGAAGCATGCCATCGGTCAAGTAGGCAGTTTGTTCGTAACGCCACCAGTCGTCGCCGTTTCCGTTGTAAGGGATTTTACCAGCCCAGAGGCAGGTGTTGAAAGGATAGGACAAAATATCACGGTTTCCAGTGAGTCCGCTATTTTGCCGGTCCAGAAACTCGCGCAACCACCCCTGCGGCGTAATGTCGGTGATGGGTATCTCCTTAAAGGCATTGAACTGCGCAACCTTTTCTGGCGTGGCACTAACTGCACAATTCGATGAAACTGAAAAGGCACCGGAAGATCCCCCTTCCAATGCCTTCCCACTGGCCAGCATCACGGCGGCTGTCTCCGCCTTAACCGGTTTGAGCACGCTGAAGGTCGCTATGCCGGCAACGGCATTCGTGGCGAGTATGCTATCTGCGGAGAAAGCGGTTGTAGAGCTGCTGATCGTCACACGGCGGGTATCGTTGACCACGATATTGCCGTTGGCATCCTGGATCTGCACCGTCACAGCCGGACTGATTGGCCACCCCAGCACCGCCGCTCTCGGCTGGGTGCAGAACACTAACTTGCTGGGCTCCCCAGCCGCAACGATAAAGGCCGCACTGTCGCCATCCCCCGCCCCGTCACACAAGGCCGTTATCACCACACCACTTTCGGCCTTGGTGTAGTTTACGCCGCTGATTTTCTTGGTATGGGTTCCTGCCGGAATGGTCACGGTCGTCGTTCCACCCAGGGTGCCGCCACCGGACTTACACCGAAGCGTCACCATGCGGTCCGCCTCGATCTTGGCCGGAGCGTTATTCATATCCTGGACTTGTAGTGTCACATCGAATCCTGTGCCAGCCTTCGGACTGGAACCTCCGTTGACGGAGGTGATCGCTAATTTTATAGACAGCGGCACCAGCGACAACGTGCTGCCTTTGACTTGGAACTTGCTGAAGTTGGTTTGTTTTACGCCATTGACGCGAATGTACCCTTTGGCAACCAAGTCCTCATAGTAGGTCTGGTTTTGGGTTCCGATCGTCAGCGTGGACTGGGAAGCGGTGGCACCACATGCAAAACTGATGTATTCGCCGTCAGCATCCAAACCGCGGAGAGCTCCCGCCTGAAAAGTGGCCGCACCGTCAAGATAAAGATGGTTGGCGGCGCCGGCGCAGAAATCCAGAGCCCCGCCGAGCGTGGCACTGGCAGTATCGGTCAAACTCCAGTCGGCGACCTGGTGACCACTCTTATCCCGTCCAAGCAACACGTCAGTCGAAGTTTGGAAGATGGCCGCACCCGACATCCTGTAGGAGCCACCTGTGCTCCAGCCGATAGAAGCAACAGGCGCGCCCCAAGTATTGTCACTTTCCAGCTTGCCACCGGTCTGGTGAAAAGTGGTGCCTGAAAAGATCATGAATTCACCGAAACCGAGTTTACCATCACCCGTTCCGCTCGTAGGGGTCCACTTCTCATCTTCAACTTTCACATGCTTCCAGCGTTCAAGCTTTTCGGCACCGAAGACGCCAGACACCGCCACCAAACACAATGCCACGAGCACCCCCACCCCATGCAAACGCAGGTTTATGAACGTCATTTCACCACACTTTGGAAATCGGGAACTCATATATCAGCTTTGGAATTGTTTGTTATTCCGGCTTGGTTTTAACGGATTTCTCTTCACCATTCACGCGCACCTTGACCTCGCGCTGAATGGCTGATCGAATGTTGTAGGATGTCACCTTGCCGTCGACCCATGCGATATCCACCGTGGAGTTTCCTCGGGCCTTCAGCCCTTTGACGCTGCCCGTCGGCCACGCTTTTGGAATTGCCGGCAGCAACTCGATCGTACCGGTGTATGACTGCATCAGCATCTCGCAGACGCCTGCGGTGATACCAAAGTTGCCGTCCATCTGCATCGGCGGATGATTGCCGAATAGATTGAGGCATGTATTCCGCTCGTTCAGCAGGTTTCGGAACATGGTGTGGGCGCTTTCTCCTTCACGCAACCGGGCATAGAGTGCGGTCCGCCAAGCAAATGACCACTCCCTGACATCACCCACCGGGCCACGCGCATCAAGTGATTTCTTGGCCCCTGCCGCCAGTTCGGGGGTTTTGGAAATACTAAACTGCTCTCCCGGAAATAGACCGAAGAGGTGCGAGGTGTGGCGGTGGTGATTATTTGGATCATCACGATCCTCCATCCATTCCTGGAGCTGCCCCCATTTCCCGATCTTCGGAACCATCAGCTTGTCGCGCATGTCCGCAATTTTCTTCCGGTATTCCGCATCGACACCCAGCGCCTCGCTGGCGGCCACGTAGTTGTTGAAAAGATCCCAGCAGATTTCCTGGTTGTAACTCACACCGTCTTCGATCGGTCCCTGCTCGGGTGACCAGCCGTTAGGGACCACCAGGGTGCCGTCGGGTAGCGTTTTCATGCGCACCTCCCAGAACTCGCAGATCTCCTTCATGATCGGATAGGCCACGTTCTTCAGCCAGGTTTTGTCTCCGGTATAAGCATAGTGCCACCAGAAATGCTGGCAATACCAGGCGTTCGCCGTGATGTCCCACTGCCAACCCATATCCCCGTTGATGCCGTGAGAGGTTCTAACCGCCCAGCCAACAGGTTTACCCGAAGCCGACTTGAATTCCGGGGCTTCCGCCGTTGCCTTGCGCCAAGCGGGGAGCTGGCTTGTGACTAGATCCAAAAATGCCGTGTGGCACTCGGAAAGATTGGCCGGTTCGGCAAGCCAGTAATTCATCTGGACGTTGATGTTCGAATGGTAATCGCTGTGCCAAGGAGGATTGTTGTTATCATTCCACAACCCCTGCAGGTTCGCCGGCAGCCCGCCGGGCCGCGAACAACTGATCAGCAGGTAACGGCCATACTGGAACATCAACTCTTCAAGATCAGGATCGTCGCCTTTTTCGGCATGCTTCACCTTGCGCTGGTCAGTCGGCAGGGCAAGCCGGTCGCTCGGCGTCGCCCCGACGTCGAGCTCCACCCGGTTGAAATAAGAATTGAACTCTTTGATGTGCGCTGATTTCAGAGCGTCATATTTCTTTGCGGACGCTGCAGCCAAACGTTTTCCGACGATCGCCCGCGGGTCCCCTCCACGGTAGCTAGAAGAATGATTATACGTGTAATCCGTGGCCGCTGCCAACAGGACGGTCACGCTGTCGCATTGGTCAAAGAAAACCTGCCCTTCACCCGTCTGGATCGAACCGCCTTCATTCAACACCAAAGTTTGGGTTTCATACTTCAAGTGATTTGGCAACTCACCGGAAAACTGCAGCCCGTTTTTTACCAATTGCGTGGTTTCGCGGTGCCCGCCATTGAGTTGGACCGCGCCACTGCACGACCCGGGTTTATCCGCAGTCAACCGCATGACCAGCACTTCGTCGGGGTGGGAAGCAAAGGTTTCGCGCTTGTAAGTCACATCGCCCAATTTGTAGGTCACCACATGAGTGGCCGTGGCAAGGTCGAGCGAGCGGTGATAGCCATCCACGACGGCGGGGGCGGTTTTAGCGGGGAAAACCACGCCCGGGATGGAAATCTCGCTCACCTGGAAATGCATGACCCCCTTCTTTGGCGCAAAGGTCAGTCGGTAAGACTTGAACGGCGCGGTGTTCTTGCAGGTATGGGTTTTCACTTCGCCGCGACTGGCCATGGGGGGTTCGTTTTCGTGGCTATCAAGCGAGGTCCAGTCCTTTCCATTATTAGATCCGCTGAATTCCCAAGTCGATGGATCACGCTCGGGAGCGTCACCGGCGGCGGTGATCGAGTATTGATTGACCACGCGGGCCTCCGGCAACCTGAGTTCCCAGACCAGCGGCACGCCATCAGGCACCACGCACCATTTCGTTCCAGGATTGTTGTCCACGCTCTGCGCAATGCTTTCAGTTTGGTAATAGGACTCCTGTTTGCTGGCGCAAACCACTGTAGGCACCTTCGTGGCTACCGCGCCCGACCGGGCGGTGGTATCAATGCCGAGAACGCCAAGTGTCTGATAGGATCCCATCTCATCGTAGCCGCCGGTGGCCGTCTTCTCATCACCGGTCCACAGGCTGCTCTCGTTGAGGACCACCCGTTCGAGGGTCGGTTTGCCGTGAATCATCCCGCCTAACTTCCCATTGCCCACAGGCAAGGCTTCCGTCATCGTGTCATTGGCAGGCTTGTCGTAGCGCAAGACCAGTTCCGCGGCGTTGGCATGCACTGCGAATGATAGCAGGCCCACAATTTCTAACATAAGCAATTGGTTCATTTGATTTGTCTTGTTCTTCATACTTTGATCTATGATTTCCCATCATCCCCTGCGCTTCACGATGTCACGGTCACCTTGAGAATGACGAATCTGATATTGGCCCTACGGATGACCAACGCGAGCACCTTCTGGGCATGTCGCGAATCTACCCGACTCCACGAGTCTGTCCATTCCCACAAACGGGGGACCGCATGAAGCCATTTGAATGAAGACGCTTCAATAAAGAGGGGCCGCTGACCCTCCAGTCAACGGCCCCTTAATACCCGGAGAAATTCAATAACTCCAGAAATTCATCTCACCTTCTGCGGCGCAGCAGGGCGAGCAGTCCGAGGCCGCCGATAAGGGCGGCTCCGGGCTCAGGGACGGCGGTGACCGTGACATAGAGGCTACCCACGCCGCCATTCAGGCCTGCTGTATTGTCGTTGTAGTTGATCTTCCAGATGCCACCTAGATTATCGGTGACGTTCGTGTCATCTGCCAATCCAGCGAAGGTTCCTGATAGAGTATTGTAAGCAAACAAGGTGAACTTGTCGTTAGCTGTATAAGCTCCGAGTTGGACGAGATCGAGGGTGGCTCCGGTGGCAATCGTCAAGAGGCCGTCGACATCGCCAAGATCCCCAGTGGTTGAACCACCCGTGACTTCGAATGTTGATTTGGATACGGCTCCCAGCGTGAGATCGCTATTATAGGTAACCGATCCCGGCGAATTGCCGATCGCCAGTTCGGTGGAGACAGTGAGCGATCCGATGACCGTGCCGGAGCCGGTGAGTCTCGCCACTGTATAGCCGGACTTGGCGGAAACGTCGAGAGTGCCGGCGGTGCCAAGTGCGACACCGCTGGAGTTATTGATGCTGCCTGCCGCTCCGAGCGCCAGCGTGCCTGCTCCACTGATAGAGGTCAGACCGGTGTAGGTGTTGGTGCCATTGAGGGTTACGGTGCCGACGGTGGATTTGTTCAGCCCCACGCTGCCGCCAAGATTCGCGGAAACGGTGCCTGCCTGCATATCATAAGCTGCTGCGCTGGTGAGGGTGTATGCTCCTGCCAAGGTGCCGCCAGTTTGCTGGAAGCTGGCGACGGTTTCGGCTCCGGCTAGCGTCAATTGACCGCCTTGAATGAGCAGCGATGAGCTTGAATTCAGTCGTCCTGCCGAGCCCAGGGTGACGGTGCCGGTATTAACGGTGACCGCGCCTGCGCCGAGCAAGGCGTTCACTGTGCCACCGGTGAGGCCGTAGGTGGTGGCGGTGAGTGTGCCG
>CAIVKO010000232.1 GCA_903906515.1 Akkermansiaceae bacterium | reverse complement strand
GACCGGCTTCATCTGCTCCGATCCACCATGGGCTAATATGCTCAGAGCGCCAAGTGCGCCGGTCAACGCGAATATCCAAACAAGGTTTGTGTTCATTGCTGGTTCTGAAAGGCGTTGCCGGGATGCTTGGTTGGGTGGGAGCGATGTTTCTCAGGAGGGTGTTCCTAGTGCTATGCGGAAGGTGATTTCATTGAAGTAGATGTGCTGTTGCTTTTAAAATCACGGAGTTTTTTAAAAAAACGATTTTGCTTCAGCGAGGTGCTGGCGGGCAATGGTTTCGGTTAAAGAATTGAAAACACCGACCGTATCCGCGACCACGCTATTTCGGTGTATCCATATTGAACCAACCGAGATCTGAATCGGTTCCCAAAGGGGGCGAGTCAAGAGCAAGATGCACATGTCCGTCAGGACTCACTTCCATCACACTGACAAGGGCTTGCGTGAATTTTGCTGGCATCGCCACCTCTGTGAGCTGCTTGGATGTTAGGTCGTAAACGTAGAGCCTGGTTTCAGCGACGTTGTTGTCAGCCATCAGGGGCTTGCCGTTTTTATCGAAGGCTTGCACGCCAGACTGACCAAGCAGAGTGTTGGGGCTAATCCAATACCAGTCTCCTAGACACAGCATATTGGCTCCTGGCGGGTACACGGGGAGTTGAAGTTTCTCGCCAGTCGCCGGCGTGAGGATTACATTTTTACCATCGCCGCCTCTGACAAGAACATGCTTTTCGTTAGGCCCAACGGCAACACCGAAAATCCCCATCTCTGTTCCCGACTCCATCAGCACTTTGCCTTCTCGATCCACTACACGCCCAGTGCCTGCTCCACCCATGAAGATAAATGGGGGGTTCTCGAGTGAGCGGGACAGAGCCGCGTAATCAAGTACATAGGGGACCTCCTTCATCTGTATGAGTGGCAGCCGCTCGGACGATGGCTGACCCGCGAGTCTAGCTTTTTCCCCAGGGTGTCTGGGGGCAGACTTGTTTCCTTCTTTCTGTGTGGGGGTTTGTGCATCTATGGGTGGAGTCAGGCAGTTCCGGGTGGTGAACCAGATGACAGCAAGGAGTGTCACCAAAATTAATACAAGTATAAGTGAGCGTTTCATGGTTATTGCTATGGTTGATTCTGTATGTTCTGAATAATGCCGTCCCCGAGTGAGTTTACGATAGCTGTCTTAACCGTCGCTGCATTGGTTCCGGTATTTAAGAGGATGTCAACCAGGTCATCGGTGCGGTCTGCTGCGGTGTTGGCCCCAAAATCAATGAACTCACCCTCAATGTAAGCGGTTCGTATCGGGTGGTAATTTGTGGAATTTCCGTTGTGCAGGTCGCTGGATACTGCTGGACCATTCACTCCATCACCGCCATAAGGCACTCGGGCTCGATGATTGGCTTCAGTATCGAAAGGCGTCATGGCGGTGACCATGCAGTCAATCAGATTATTGGACAAGTCGGTATCCTCTTGTGGGGATACGTTGTTTGTCGTGCGATACACCTCCAGCGTCCCTCTGGACCGATGCGGCACCCGTGGATGTGTTTTCGTGCCTGTGTCATCATCTGAGTTATAGTGCAAAACAAAGAACACATCTGCGCCATTGTCTCGCGCTACATGCGCGCGGGCAGCACCCGATGGGTTTTCGTCTACCTCCCTCGTCATGAAAACCCGTAGATTGAGTTTGTCCTGCTGACGTTTGGCTCGTAGGGCCGTGCGAAGTGCCAGACCATAATCGAGCGTCATAGTTTTCTCGAGAACTCCAGATGGGCTCTCCGCGTTATTATATGAGGAGCCATTAGAATTGGCCGTTCCACCATGCCCCGGATCAATCACGACCACGCCTGGCACTTCCATATCGATTAGGTCAATCGACGCCGTCGTGCCTTCAACTTGTATTTTGATCCGTGCTTGGTTGAACCCAATGGGTGGGACGTTTACGCGGATAGCTGTGAATCCATCGTTGGCCACGGTCGTTTTGCAGGACGCTTGAGAAAGCGAAGTGAATCCGTTCGCTCCATAAGTGGCTGATGCTTCAAACCGGTTTGGATGAGTTGTGCTGTTCGTCCACGCGCCGCGGATAGTGGCTGGCGTCGCCCCTGGTAAAGGCTCTAGCGTCCAGGTGACGGTTTTTCCCTTCAGTAATTCTCCAATTCTGACCTTCAATTCACGGTGGGCGATTTTATTGGCGTAAGGATTGACTTCAACAAACGGAGTCAGCGGCTTGCCGCTGTTGGGTTTTTCTGAGCCAGCAATATCGTTGCCGTTCTCGTCCTTTACCTTGGGCGATAACTCCACAACCTCTACAGTCATAAGACTCACCTTATCGATCAAGGTTCCATAGGTGTCGAGTTTTCCTGTGGGGATGAACGCGACGTAGATGATGCCGTTTGCGGATTTGAGCTGCTCTGGCGTGATTTGGAAGCCGAGGGCGTTGTCAGTCCAGTGCAATTTATCGAAACCGGAGAATTCATCGGATTGGGCGATGGGCACCTCGGTGGTTCCGTTCAGGTAATAGACCTTCACGCGGTATGGGTCGGAGTCGGCCCGGGTGCTGTTTCTTCCGCTTTGCCTCCAGGCAAGAACGTATCCACCTGCTTTGGCGTTGGCGATTTGTTGTTTGATGCCGTAGTTGCCGGGGCTGCCGTCCAGTTCGACGAATTTTTCTCCGCCTGCATCCCAGACTTCCATGGTGGTTCCAACATAAGCGGTCCAACTGGTGATCGCTCCTGCGTTCCACGTGAAACCACCACCTTGGTATTCCTTTGAGTTCAGCATGCTTTTCCAGGTGGTGATGCCCACGTCACTGAAATCACCATTGGAGAGTGATGGAGGTGGTGGCGGTGGTGTTGGAGTTGCTTCCGGTACTGGAGTAATTTCCAAGGCGGAGGCTCCGCTGTTATCAGGAGCGCCACTTAGCGGGAAACTGAGCGGATCGAGGGGATCCGTGCCATAGAGCAGGTATTCCTCCGAGTCACTCCAGCCATCCATGTCGGTATCCGCCACGTCCGGATTACTACCAATTGCGAACTCCCATGCCAAGTCGATTCCGTCGCCGTCGAGGTCTGAAAGGCCGTCGGCGGGATCGAGAGGGTCCATGCCCATGAGAAGTTCATCGGCGTCCTTCATTCCGTCCTGATCCGAATCCTCCAGGATGCTCCAGGATGGCGGGATGGGTGGCTGTGAATTGGTTACCCCGGAAGAGGTCTGGACGTAGGCGGGAATGGCCGCGAGCGCGGTGAACAGCGCGAGGGTGGTGAGCACGTGTTTCAGGCGGCGTTTATTTGTGGGGAGGGTCGGTATTTCCATTGTGAAAATTCAGCGGAAGTTTGATTCGTTTAATTTGATAGATCGTCGCCAGGCTCGGCTGACGAAGAGGCAGATAAAAACTAACCAATCGTCCCACAAGAAAAATTTTCAGAAATTTTCGACATGGTGTTATTTTGATAGAAAATCATAGTTAGGTTTTTGCATGTTGGTGTGATCGCTTTTTAAAATATCATTCGGATGTTTATCTAATCGTTTGATATTCTGATTGTTAGCCGATGCTGGTCCTGTTGCTATTAAAACCGAGAATGGACGCGAATAAGCGCGATTAAGATTCTGATAATCTAGCGATTACGTATATTTTGACACGTATCCGGAGGGGGTGGTTCTTGGCTATTGTCGGATTCTTGCAACTTATTGAAAATGAGTATTCCTGTTTTATTTGTGGTTCCAATTTGGTGCAAGAATTTGCGCGACGTTGGAGCGTGGGAGTGGCTAGTGGGAAATCTGCGGCTGTAGCGGCGTGTCTACTTGACTTGGCGAAGTTCGACGGGCGAAGACGGATTGCCGTCGTTAATTTCTTCCGGGTCCGGTGCGTTCGAGGAAAGACAAAGAAGAGCTTTGCGCATTTCATTGGCATCGACGCTCGTAGAGCGCCGCTACAAGCGTTCCATTCGATTGGGGGTTGCTAAATATCGCTTTGCGAAAATCCGGTTTACGATCTATCCGATCGACGAGTGGAGGATTTCCAGCGTGCCTTCCATGGTGGCGGTGGACATCAGATAGATGCTGTGTCAGTCGTCCTTGATGATGTGGCGGATTTGTTCGGCGGCGATGTCACGGCCGATGCGGGTTTGGTCCTCCGCGCTGTCCATTACGGAGAATAAATGGTCTGTCCCTTGATCATAAGAAGTCATCGCAGGTTGCACGAAAAGCTCGGCGGGTTGGCCGCCTCGGTGGAATGCGAAGTGTCAGGCCCACTGCCAGAAGCTCCAAAAAACAACGCAAGAGTGGCAAGAATAGCCCGCAATTCGCGGTGTTTGAAACCGCCTGGAAATTTTATGGAGTGGACCACGGAGGAGTGCCCGGAATCTCGGCTGGGGTGCTCTGCGCACTCATCAGCGAAATAGGTTCACGTGAGCAACTGTTAGCCGCCTTTCCGACTCCGGAGTATTTCGTCTCCTGGAAGGGGTTGTGTCCGGACAACCGGATCAGCCGTGGTAAAGTTATCAAAGCCAAAACGCGCAAGGTGAAGAGTCGTTTGGCGGGCGCGTTCCGGCTCGGAGTGTTCGGTTTGCAGCGATCCCAAACCCAAATGGGAGGATACCTGTCCCGGATGAAGGGCAATCTCGACAATGCCGAAGGGCCCACCGCCGCCGCATAATACTTCAAGTTAGTCGGGAGGCTTATACGATAGGGGTGCTGTGGCTTCTTAGGCGGGCGTTTGCGGTGGGGGTAGGTTTACGGGTGTCGGTTTGGATTTGTCGACGGCGATGGCATCGCGGAAGTCGTCCTCCCCCGCCGCCATCGCAGCACCGCCATGATGCTGCCGCCGAGGATCGTGACACCAAGAATCAGCCAGAGCCACCAAGGCTTGTGGCCGGGAATGGATTCGCCGGACTGCGTGGCTGTCTGCGGCTTTTGAGACAGCGTATTTTGTTGGGCAACGCCTTCTGGTGGGTTGCCCGGGTTGGTCGGAGCGGACTGCGGTGAGCCGGGTTTGCCCTGATCTGCGGCTTTCTCACGGGCCATCCAGTCCAGCGTGTTCTGATAGATATCCGTGAAGGGCCGCCCGGAGAGCTTCTTCCAGAGATGCAGATGCGGCACAGTCCGCTCCGAGCCGGTCAGGGGTCTGCCGGTGCGGGTGTTGATGACCACATCCTCCTCACCGCCGTCGAAGCGGATTGTGAGGCGACAGGCCTCCTGAACGTATTTGAACGCCACCGGCTGGACACCATCAGGCACCCGGCACAGACGGCGACCGACGTAAGAGGGACTGCGGGTGATGAACAGCCAGGTTTCCGCGCCGACTTTGACGGGGCGCACCTCCTCAAGCGGCTGTCCCCTGAACATCGGATCGAGTTCATATTCAAAAAGCGGCTTTATGTCCGTCATATCCGGCACGGGAAGAATCTTCCGAACGGTCCAGCTGCTAGAAAACCAAACTCCCCGCTCGACCAGAAAATGCACCCGGACCTGCGGGAATAGCTCGGGGAAAGTCAGGTTGCTATCGTTGTAGTCCAGATCGCTGAGGACGGAGGCTCCTCCGGGCGGGAGTATGACCCTGTCTCCTGGAAACCTCGGAGTGCGGGCGTTCTCGACTCTTGGAAGGCGTATTTCTTCTTGTATGTCTGTTGATGGAATCGCCGGAGGTCCCTCGAAAAAAAGATCTTCCCCCGCATGGCCGGCCCCCGGCAGCGGTAACGGCTCGCCGCCGGTGTTGGTGATCCTCACATAGAAGTCAACTTTCTCGGTGGCAAGCCAAGTGTCAAAGGGTTCGATGATCTCCACCTTGGCCGACGGCTTCCCGACCGCAGGCTGGAGTGACATGGCAAGCGCCCAAAGGGCAAATGCTGACAATGCGGTGATTTGCTGTTTCATGGTGCGGGTGTTCCTGATGATTTGCCGGGCAGGGTGATTTTAATGATTTCCGATTCATGCCATTGGCTTTTTGCCAACTCTCTGACGGTGCCATCCGAAAGAACCATATTTGTATCGTCCATGATCGTATCACCGTGTTCTGTGCCGGAGTGATTATTGTGTATCAGATGACCGAGCTCATGCGCCATGACTCGTCTGATAAGCCGGTTGAATTCGTCGGGTGTGAAATGGCGGTGGAGGATGTCCCAGTAGACTTGATAGCCAATTCCTTCATCTGCCATGGCTGCCACGGCGATACGAGCGCCCGTAAACGTGCCAATAGAGTGAGACTCATCACCGAGCCAACGGGGCATTTGCGGATCGATCACTGCCACTCCGTTCACAATCTTGGTCCCCCCACGCAACTGTCCAATCCGCGAGGGAAGCAACAGTTTTACGAAACGCTCCAAATTCGGATTGCGGTTATCCTGTTGCAGCTTTGATATGGGGTGGGTCTCCGGGACTCCCTTGTAGAACTTGTCGTGTGCATCAGGGGCAAAACTCCGCCATGCCTCATCCCAAATGGGCACGCCAGGGCCATAGATTGAGGTGTTCACTCCGTTCTCGATCCGTTCGTATTCGCATTTCCCCCACCATTCCCTCGCCCCCTTGGCATGAAAGGCGTTCCCTTGATAGAAGATGCCCGGCCCTGGCTGGATGAGATCATCCTCCACCCAATACAAGTCGATGGAGGCACCTTTGACGGGTTCACGGTAGAATGCGGAGACATCCGCCATGGCGGCAGGGACCGCGAAGGCGGCGAGTGCGGGAGTGTTCTCCCCTGCGTTTACAATCCCCGCCTCCACGCTGCATTCCACGAGCATTTCCTTGCGGGCGATGCTCAGGCGCTTGTGTTGGCCGGGGGTAGTGATGCCGGGGCCGCCGTCAAGGATGAAGCCGCGGTATTCCTCGCGGATTCTCAGGCCATCGCCGGTGGTGGCCATGGCGGGCAGGTCACGGCCGCCGTCTCCATTGCGGCCGTCGGGGTCGGCTTCCTCGGAGTCGAGGTCTGGGTTGACTAGCGCCCTGTCGGCGTCGGTGGCCTGGCGCGGGGCGACGGGGTTGAACTGGGCGTTCCACTTCAGGTTTTCCGCGTCCTGCCAGCTATCGGCGAGTTTGTCTCCGTTGATGTCAAGAGGCAGTGTGAGTAGGGTTGGCGTCCCAATGACGGTGCCGTTTTTCTTCAGGGTGATTTCCACCTGGCACCATGCTCCATAGTCCTTGCAATAGATCGGTGCCCAAATTTGATCCGTTGCGATCGTTCCCTGAATTTCAAAATCGTCTTCTGCGGCCGCGAATGAAAAGTCCGCGCCGGAGTTGACCGCTTCATCCTTGTCAGTGCCGCCTTTGGCAATGGCATTGCCACAGTACCCGAAGTAGGAGGTTGGATTGAGGATTTTGAAGGTGGCCGAATCAACCGCACTGGTGCCAAGCCCGGTGATGATCAACTTCATGGCCTGTGGTTCGTCAAATTGTAAATCCTTAAAACTGGTTCCGGTATGGAGGATAGCCTTGTCTCCTTGATAGCCCGGCAGGTAGGTTGTTAGACCGTCGCAGGAGTCGTCTAGGTCGCCGTCGCCGTTTACGTCTAAGTCTAAGTCCATCGGGAGGAGGTTCACCTTATCGATCAAGGTTCCGTAGGTATTGAGACTTGATCCTGTGGGGATGAAGGCGACGTAAATGGGGTTGCCATTTGCGGTGGCGAGTTGCTTTGGCGTGATCTGGAAGGCGAGGGCGTTGTCAGTCCATTGCATTTTAGAAAAGCCGGAGAATTCATTGGATTGAGCGATCAGCTCCTCGCTGGTGCCGTTCATGTAATAGACTCGGACGCAGTAGGGGTCGGAACCGGCTCG
>CAIVKO010000231.1 GCA_903906515.1 Akkermansiaceae bacterium | reverse complement strand
CAAATCGATCTAAATTTGCAGATTTTTTTACAAAAATGATGGATTTTTCGGATCATGGTCGTAGCTTGTCCACGAGATGATCCGCCACCTGAAATTCGAGAACTTCTGTTCCTTCCGTGATTCCGGAGAACTCGCGCTGACCACCAGCGCCAAGACACCGACCGACGACTCCTTTGTAAATTCGATCTGCGGGGACAAAATGACTGTGCTGGCCGGGGTCTTCGGGCCGAATGCGGCAGGCAAGACAAACTTGCTCAAACTGTCGGCGTTCCTTAACTTTTTCATCCGGCATTCCTACCAACATGGCCAAGCGGACGGCTCAATACCGGTCGATCCCTTCGCAGGAAACGCGGGGGGACCGACACGCCTTGAAATGGAATTCGAGGGTGCGGGGCGAGTGTACCGTTACGCCGTTGAACTGACGCGGCAGGTGGTGATGGAGGAACGGCTGTCGTTAAGGAATCCGGCGAGCAAATCCTTCCGCACGTTGCTACGTCGGCAAGCGGGTGCCCGCACCATCACTCTCACCCAGGAGGAAGGCTTCACCGATCTCGCCGCCCTCAAAAACCTGATGAAGGATCGCCGGGACGCCTCAATGCTTTCCGCAGGACTGGTCACCGGTCGGCGTGAGTTCAAGGAGGTAATGGCTTCGCTGGGGCGCTTCGAGACCAATGTGGACCGCATGGGCAAAGCCGAAGTGGTGCAGGGAAACCGCACCTCCGAAGTCGTGAGCTGCGCGGAATACCTGCGCGACAACCCGCATTTCCTTGCCGACATCGAGGCGCGCCTCAAGGCCGCCGACCTCGGTATTTCCGCCCTGCGCATCAAAGAGGTGGATGCGATGATGGAGAAAACCGGAGAGACACGCAAAATCCCGATTCCTTTTGTCACCCATCGCACGGGCAACACGGAGTTTGAACTTCCGCTCACTCACGAATCCGCCGGAACCAAGCGACTATTTGTCCTACTGCGCGCATTTCTACCAGTGCTTACGGAAGGCGGCGTGGCGGTGATCGATGAAATGGAGTCTGATCTCCACCCGCATCTAATTCCCATCCTGCTCGATCTCTTTGTGGACCGACACACAAACCCGAAGCGGGCGCAGTTGCTCTTCACCTGCCACCACATGGAAATCCTCAACCAGCTTTCCAAGGAGCAGATTGTCTTCGTCCAGAAGGACCACGACAACGCCAGCCACGTGCGACGTCTCTGCGACCTCAAGAGCGTGCGACGGGAAGAGAACTTTTTCGCCAACTACAATGCGGGCCGCTACGATGCAATTCCGGAACCTGAACGATTCTGAGAATGGCGCGCCAAAAAATCTAACACAATCCATCAAGGACTTGTCGCAATGTGTTCTGCAATATCGAGAACGGCAATTTTTCCTGTTCCAATCGAGGCGCGTCCACTCCGGAATTGGCTTTGAGCTCTTCCAATGTGGATTTTTCTTCGGCTGTAAGCCTGGGCAACTCGTGCCTGACAGGATTCGGCTCAGTGGTCCAAAAATCGCGGTGGTGTAGAAAGATCTCGCGGCACATCAGCATCGAGCGGACATGAGGCAAACCAGAGCGGAGCTGGTCCAGAATGGCGAAACCGTGCGTGTCGATGTCGCCCCAGTAGTGGATGGCGCGTTGGTGGAGCCATGAAGCTGCGGCGAGCGCACTCCAACCGTAGCCCGAACCGAAAATCACCAGGCTGCGCGGGCAATTGGGAAAGGCGAGGAAGTTGACCTCATTCTCGGTAATAAAGACGAGGTCGACGGGAGGATCGAGAATGGCGAATGCTGCGGCATCCAGTGTAAGATCGAGGCCGAGACGTTCCGAAGCAATGGCGCAGGCGGGATCGAGGAAACGGATGCGGATGCGTTCGGGCTTGTCGCGGAAGCCATAGCGGCGAGCAAAACCGGACGTGCCGCGCGCCGAGGCATCGATGGCATCTGCGGGCAGCACCCTGTCTAACAATTCAGATATCACTCCGCGGTATTTCTCGACGAGTTTGGTATGGACGCCAGGGGCATCCATCTGGCGCAGGAACT
>CAIVKO010000230.1 GCA_903906515.1 Akkermansiaceae bacterium | reverse complement strand
TAACCCAGCGCGGTCCACATGATCGCGAGGGGGAAGTAATTGAGGAAACCTTTTGCGGAATGGCGAATATATGGTATTTTCATGTTGTTAGAATTGTTTATACGGGGGTTTGGCTCTTAACGAAGGGAGACGGTTTGAAACTTATGCAGAATTTTAGGGGCTGTCTACCCCCACAAACGGGGGAGTGGGGAGGAGGTGGGACAAAGAACAATGAATAGAGGTAAGGATAGGACATATTATCTTTCAGTCATGACTTTCTTCAAAGTCTTCCCGCCATCCTCGGACCGGTATAGGCCGTCGGTGGCCAGCAACCACCAAAGATCTCCTTTGGTGTATTCGCCTGCGAATGCGATAAATCCGCCTTTCGGCACATCACCTGCCATGTCAACCCAATGCCAATTCAGGG
The DNA here is from genome assembly GCA_903906515.1 of Akkermansiaceae bacterium. GTDB lineage: Bacteria > Verrucomicrobiota > Verrucomicrobiia > Verrucomicrobiales > Akkermansiaceae > Luteolibacter. The sequence goes on along the minus strand of CAIVKO010000230.1, from coordinate 6,785 downwards.
CAAAGTCCTCGCTGCGGGAAAGTCGGCCGGGCTTCACCGGGTCCAAAGCCTGAAGAAGAGCGCGTCCGCACCGTGTATCACCGTGACCCGAACTGGCGACGGCCGTGAAGGGTCTCAGGCTTTCCATATTCTTGGCTTCAGGAAACAGGAACATTTTGCGATCTTGCAGTGTCATGCAGTATCCGTGAGTTGTGGCATAGGAAAGTTCATCAACAGAACCTTTGTCGTAAGCAACATTCAGGTAACCCACTTCGCTCCACTCACAAATAGGCCACATGTCTTTTCCCCCATTACGACTCACGTAATCATGTGAAGCCTTGACGGACGCCGACAGAGCAGGTTTACCGCGCCCAAGAAGCGTCATCAGGTGGTCAGGACAAGTCACAGCGCGCATCCGCGGCAGACCATTTTCACCTCGGCTCCATCCGCATAGAACCACGGCTGTGATGCGTTCGTTTTCAATCCCTATCCTAGTCCATTTGACACCGCCATCCTCACTCCGGAACAGCCCCTTGGTCTCGCATCCTGCATAAACTGTTTCTGGTTTCGCCGGATCGAAAGCGACAACTTCACCGCAGAGCGCTGACGGACCGACTCCGTCAAAGTCGCCGGGGAACTCAAGTTTCTGCCATGTTTTTCCAGCATCAATGGTTTTCCATAGACCTCCATCCCATTTGCCCGTGGCATCGACGCGTCCTGCTGCACGATACATCATCTGGGGATCTTTGGGATTTATGGCAACACTTCGGACCGAGTTGGCGGCCCCTGTCAAATCACCATTGACGGCCGACCAGGTCTTGCCGTCATCGTCGGTACGAAGCAGACCCTTCTCTGATGAACGTATCACCACGATCTTGGGATTGGATCTTGACATCACAACACCGGTCCAGCGCGGCCCATCAGTGTTAGTTGACGGAACAGAAACAGGTGGGACAAGATCCTTGGCAACCCCGGCTTCCAGCTTCACATTGGACACCTTGGCCTGAAAATATGCTTGGGCGTCCTGGGGCAGGACACGGAAAACCACACCGGCATCCATGCTCGCCGCCATGGGCTTGAGGTGTGTCGCGCCAAGCACCCAGGTTTTACCATCCGCAGACGACCACGCCGTCCACACCTGTCCACGCCGAACCATCCGTATCCATGGATGTCCCTTGGGCAGTTCGTAGCTATTAAGTCGGCTTGCGCCCTGATCGCTGAAATCAGGCGTAGTCCTCAACCCGCCACGCGCCATCTGGCAAATCCCGAATTCCTCACCCCACCATCGCTCAGTACCTTTTTCCCTAGCCGTGAGACCGACCCAGGACCAGCCGTTAACCGGCTCATTATTGCGACCATACCATGAATCAATCCGGCAGGTCAGCGTAAAGTCACCGGTAATGCGACGAGACACCACATATTCACCTTCACCGATGAACGAAAATGCATCCGGTGCGGTTTGCCAAATCCCTTTCACCGCCTTTTGCTCGCCGACCACAGACATGATCCAGCCATCTTTAATCTCCGGGCCCGTTATCAATATGGACTTCGGAAGCGAATCCATCGTGCAGTTGTTGTCATAAGTCACCCGCGTCCAGAGCGTATTGTCACCACCGAGCATGGGACCTTGGTATGTAAGCGTGGTACCGGAACTTTCAGCCATCTGCATCGTCCCGAGGAATAACTGAATTTTATTGATCGCATGCCCCCTGCCATCGACATCCACCTTGAGCGTGGCGGATCCATCAGTGCCGCCGGATGTTACCAAGGTCGCCACGGGCGTTTTACCGGAGTCCTGGCGGACCAAGAATGCCTGAGGAATCTCCTGCCGGGATATGCCAGGCCCCTCCCAATCCAACTTGAAGAACGGCGACGAAGATCCATCAACAAAATAATCAACCTCTATGGGATGATAGCCTTTGGCAAGATTCACATTTCCCGAACGCTCAGCCGGACCATGCGATCCATCCCATACCAAAGCATCACGTCCATCAACCGAGATACTATACCCATCAGAACCCTGCATGCGCAGGACATATAATCCGCTTGCGGGGACTTGCAGGAATCCCTTGTAACGCAGGGCGTATCGTTTACCGAGCGAAGCACCAATCGAGGTATCAAACCCGCGCGACACACCCTGCTTGTTCAGTTCCGCACCTGCAAGATCCGCCAGCGACATCTTCTTCTGGTCATTAAACTTGTGCAGCAGTTCGTAGTTTAATCCAGGCACCATGGTGGCGCCAGTTGCCTTGACCGGCGGGCCTGCGGGTTTGACCGCGACAATCATCGGCTTGGCCGCCTGATCAAACACATCGGTCAGCGAGAATCTCACCGTCGGCTTGCTAACAACCGCGTCGATGAGCGCCATGCGTACCGTCGGCATGCGTTCTTGGAAGACAGCAACCGGCTTACCCTCGCAGGCAGCATTGGAAAACACTTCGATGCGATATAGGAACTGCGGCGAAGACTTGGTGGCGAGATCCCATTTTACAAGCACCTGCTTGCCATTGGACTCGGCGGACAGCGACGCGATTTGCGGCATGTCGAGTGTCGGCTTTTCAGGCTGCTTCACAGTGAATTCGTGCGTTTTATTCGCAGCCAACGGCTCGCCCTTCAACTTGAACGGCATTAACGCCTTGTTCCACGATAGTTCCATCGCAATGAACTCGTGATCGTCTTCGGGCTTCACCTCGACCACCCAGTAATTGTCAAACTGTCCGTTCTTGGGATCGACACGGATCGTAGTCTTGTTTGTTGAGCGCCACTCCCCATTCTTAAGGCAGTAACCCAGGCGGCGGTATATGGAACGCACTGAACGTCCGGAATTACCGATGTCTTCTAAAAATCCGTTATTGCCATTAAACGACTTCCCTGGCACGGGCAAACGCATGACTCCGTACAAGTGCCATTGTCCTGTGGCAATATCCTTGATCCAACGTCCAATAAAGCAATGCTGGGCATTGGTCTCTCCAACAGGTTCCCACACCCGCATCATCATTGTATACCATGCGCCGTTGGTCATGAATGGCCAAGCATAGGCACCAAGCGAACCGCTTGCACCTTCTACGACATACTGCCTAGGATACGTATATTCCGAGGATGCCACGACACGCACCGGTTCACCGTCCTTATTACCACCCCAGAACGACCAAACGGAGCCTGGATGGAATGCCGCCTGCACCGCCGGATCCAAGTTAGGACGATGGTCCGGAGCGATTGACGGAATGCCATTGGCAAACCCGCCGTAGCCACCGATTCCCGAGGGATTAGTGCCAAAATTCCAGATGGCGGAGTAGGTGCTTTCCGCCCAAAATGGCCAGCACACGTCCATCATCATCACATCGGATCCGCTCTCAATATTCTCCCCATACCATGTGGCACGCAGATTCGCAGGGGATAAAACCAGAATCACAAGTGCGATCCTGGCAAGGATGGTCGTTATCGAGGACTGTATCATAGGAAAGTTCTTCATGGCTCAACCTTCCGGAGAGGTTTCGCAAACACCCCAACAGGTGACTGTCTTTATCATTACCATGATCCGCTCTCGCCCATTCATGGTTGGATTGGTTTTCATTAGAGATCCGCGAAGATTTTCCGCATGGTTACTTGCTGCCATGTTGACACTCTAACCAATGATACCGAGGGGTTGGGTATCTTTCCATCCGCCACGAGTGAAATCCGGGAAGGCCTGGGGCATGCCGTCTTCACTCACGGATTTCTCGCTGAGCGGGCCCACGGCTGACCAGAAGCAGCCTTCATAGACATTCTGATCCAGCGGTTCCCCCTGCCGCAAGCACTCGATGATGCGGAACAACATCAGGAAATCCATGCCGCCGTGACCGCCCATCTTCTGTGAGATTTCTCCCATCCGCTTGAAGAGTGGGTGTTCGTATTTGGCGGCGATTTCCTCCCATGCGGCATTTTCCGCCCATTGGTGATGGCCGGTGCCGATTCCCTCGATAGCTATTCGGTTAGGGAAACCGGCGAGAGTGCCCTTGGTGCCTTGAATCAGGTTGAGACGCGAATACGGGCGCGGCGAGGTCTCATCCCACTGGACCATGATCGTGCGACCCAGTGCGGTCTTGATGATTGAGGTATTAATGTCTCCGCCTTGGTAATCGAGAGTCTTGAACTCCGGATTTGTGAGCTTGGTGGATTTATTGGCGTAGAGCGCGCGGCCTTTGGCAGGCGAGGAAAAGGAAACGAGCCGGCCGAAGGTGTCCTCGGTGCGGGCGAGGCTCATGTATTGGGCTACCGGGCCGAGGCCGTGAGTCGGATAGAGATTGCCGTTACGCCGGGCATATTGGATGGTACGCCACGATCCGGTGCTGTCACCATTTTCCATCTGGCTGCGCAGTTCGTGAATGTAGGAAGCCTCGCCGTGGAGCAGTTCGCCGATGACACCCTGGCGGACCATGTTCAGATATAGCAATTCCTCGCGACCGTAATTGACGTTTTCCATCATCATGCAATGGCGACCGGTGGCTTCCGAGGTATCCACAATATCCCACATTTCTTTTAGCGTTAAAGCGATCGGCACTTCGCAGAATGCGTGGGCACCGGCTCTCATGGCTGCGATACACATCGTCGCGTGGAGGGGCCAGGGTGTGGCGATGAAGACGGCATCAGGCTTGATTTCCACGAGCATTTTCCGCCAGGCATCTTCGCCTCCACTGAAAATCTTGGGTTTGTGGCCTTTTTTAGTGACTTCCCCCGCAGCGCGTTGGGCACGGTCTTCATGCAGATCGCAGATGGCCACGAAATCCACCCCGTCAATTGCGGCGAGTTGACTAGCATGACCGGAGCCGCGAGCCCCGACGCCGATGATGGCAACCTTGACTTTTTCGAGCTTCGGGGCGGTAAAATCGCCCATATAACGAACACCAGCGGCGCGGGAGGGTAAGGCCGCGCGCGCCATAAAGGGAAAAGTGGCGGCTACGGTGCCAAGGGTGCGGAGAAAGTAGCGGCGGGATCGGATGCTATCGGAAGTGAATTTAGCGGGGTGCATGGGGTCGCGTGGAAAATGAGTCTGCGCTAGGAAGATGTCACCTGCTGGTAATCGCATAAAACCTGCCCAATGGCCAAGCGGGTGACGACAGATGAAGATAAACCATTCTCACGCCGTCGTGACAATCCCCACATTCGGGGGAGGTCGAAGAACTCACAACCTCAGCGGCCGTGGTATTTGATGGTAGCCTCGGCACGACTGTGAACGTGGAGCTTGTCGTAGATCGAGCGCACATACGTGCGCACGGTTTCGAAGCTGATGTTCATCACGTCGGCGATTTCCTTATACGCGTATCCTTTGGCGAGCAAGGCCAGCACTTCCATTTCGCGTCTGGTGAGAGTCTCGACTTCCGGAGCCCGACTCGGAGTAGCGGCCAGTTGCTTGACGTCCTGGAAATACTGCACCACGCGTCGGGCGATCTGGCGGGACATTGGGGCTCCGCCATTAGAGATTTCACGAATCGCCTCGAGCAGTTTGTCTTTCGGGGTGCGTTTGAGCAGGTAGCCAGTGGCACCGGCCATGAGCGATTTGAAAATTTGTTCGCTATCATCATAGACGGTCAGCATCAGCACCGGCACCCCGGGGGCAGTGATTTTGAGCTGACGCACGCACTCGGTGCCAAGCATACCGGGCAGGTTGATATCCATCAGCACCACATCCGGGCGATTTCCCGGAATACCGGCGAGAGCCGACGGGCCGTCAGAGTATGAGGCACGACAACTGAACCCGGGTGCGCCGTCAATCAGATTGATCAAGTTGGCCCGTACGCCCGCATCGTCTTCAACCACGGAAACCGAAATAGTTTGAGTCATTTTGGATTTTTTCATAACCTATTAGCGGGCGTTGTGCTATCCCACATTAGGGGGAGTCGTCCCCCAAGTCAAATACTCTTCGGCACGGGGAATGCGAAGCGAATCTTGACGCCCTGCCCGGGAGAGCTGACCAACTCCACGGTGCCCCCGCACTCGGCGAGCCGCGAGTGCATGTTATCCATGCCGTTCCCACCCGTTACCATGACCAAGGGTAAACCACGACCATTGTCCTCGATTTTCAGACAGACCATGTCTCCCGACAATTCGAGCCGCAACCAGACTTCGCTAGCGCCGGAATGTTTCAAGACATTGTGCAACGCCTCCTTGATCGCTAGGAAAATATTGTGCCGCACGTCGGCCCGCAGCGGCAGATTGGGCAGATTGGTCGGAATTTCCTGCCAACAGCGCACCGCACAGTCCTCGAAACATTCGTCGGCATATCGGCCCACATATTCAGCGAAACGGGGTAGGTTGTCGTCCTTCGGGTTGGTGGCCCATACGATTTCATCGAGCGCCACCACCGCCGCACGAACTTGGCTGCCGATGCGTTCGAATTGTTGCTGGGCACATGCTGCATCGGCTTGACTCTGGCCCATGTCACTGAGCATCGTTACTCTTGTTAGAAGACCGCCGATATCGTCGTGCATATCCTGAGAGATACGCAGGCGTTCGCGTTCGACGGCATTGCGGGTTTCGGCCTGAGCGAGACGCCGTTTATATCTGCGGCGCCCCACCGCGTGCGCCGTTCCTGCCAACAAGCCAAGCACGGTCAATCCGCTGACGACCGAGAACCAGCGGGTTTGCCAGAAGAAGTATTCCACCGTAACGGACAAGGAAGCACCGGGCTCGCTCCAGACCCCGTCAGCATTGCAGGCCATGACCCGGAACACATAATGCCCCGGTCGGGTGCGCTGGTAATAAGCCACTCGCCGCGCACCAGCCTCTACCCAGTCGCTGTCCAAGGGGTCCAAGCGAAAGCGGAAACG
>CAIVKO010000229.1 GCA_903906515.1 Akkermansiaceae bacterium | reverse complement strand
CTGAGCGCGAGATGCAGAGGGAAAGTGAATGAGAGTCGATGGCTTGATTTTCAAGCATTTCATGGACATCCGCATTCTCATTCCATATGCGGACCGTTGCGGAGAACGGTCCCTGCCATTATTAAGACAGGCTCTTAGAGACGCAGATGAAGGGAGATTGGGAGATTGGGTTGATCATTGATCCGCTCAAGATCTCTGGGATCGAGTCTCTGCGCTTAAGAATTTTGAACAGGAGCAACGGTAGGGCGTGACCGCCGGGCGCGCCCACTTAGCCGCCGTATGGCGGTGCGAATGCGGGGCTGCCTGCGGCAGCTAAAGTCCGACGGTCATAGACCGCCGCTACATCGAACATTGAACATCCAACATCGAACGTCGAACATCGAACATCGAACATCGAACATTGAACGTCGAAATCTCCCGATATAGCCGCAAAAGAACACAATGTCAGCCACTGCCGAGCGAGAAGCATATCTTCCATTCAAAATTTAAAATTCAACATTCAACATTTCTTCAGCCCTACCTTCCGGGTTTCGGTGGCGTCGCGAGTGGCAGGATGGGATCGGCCTGGAGTTCGGCGATCAGGGTTTTCGCGCGGGCGTGTAGCGCCTTGAGATTGTCGGGAAATAATTCGCTCTGATCGATCGTTTCGCCCGGATCTTCACGGAGGTTGAAGAGAATGGGCGGGTTGGCTCCGGGTTTCAGCTTCGCCCGGATTGGTGTGATTTTCGCGGCCTGCGCGGGGGTGGCGCGATCGGTGCCCTGACCTTTCAAAGCAGGGCCGCGGTCAAAGAAAAGCTTGGAGTCACCACTGCGGAATGCCTGAGGTTCTGGACTCGTTCCATGCCAGTAGAGCAGCTCACTGCGCGGAGATTTGTTAGTTTTTCCAATCAACGTGTCCCAGACGTCGATTCCGTCGATTTTCGGTTTGCCGTGTGATTTGGCCTTCCAGTCGATGTTGCTTGCGCGGCAGAGGCTTGGTAGCAGGTCCATCGCGCTGATCAGGTTGTTGTTCACATATCCGGCAGGGATCACTCCGGGCCAGGCAACGATGCATGGGACGCGGGTGCCGCCTTCCAGTGCGCTCCATTTTTCTCCGCGGAATGGCAGCGGGCTTGATGGTTCTTTCGGGTTAGGGCCATTGTCGGAGGTGAAGATGACGATGGTGTTTTTATCGATCGCCAACTCCTTGAGTGTCGCGAGCAGTTCACCGATCCGTGAGTCCATTTCCTCGACCACATCGCCGTAATCGCCGAATTTCGAGCGTCCCTTCCAGTCCGGGTGCGGTTCAACCGGGAAGTGCGGCGCGGTGTAGGGAAGGTAGAGGAAGAATGGTTTGTCCTTGTTTTCGCGGATGAAGCGGATGCTCTCGGTGGTGAATTGTTCGGTGAGTTTCCGGTTGTCGAATGGGTTCTCCACGACATCGTTTGCCCGCCAGATTTTCTGGGTTTGGTTGTTGCTGTGAGAGAGGTAATAAGTGCTGTCGAAGCCTTGCGCGTTGGGTCGGGTGTCTGGCTGATCCCCGACGTGCCATTTGCCGGAGATGGCGGTCGCGTAACCTTCGGACTTGAAGATTTCCGCAATCGTCAGGGCCTCCGTGCTCATGCCGTCGTGCTCGCCCATCAGGTGGCCGCAGACGCCGCGGGTCCAGCCGACCCGTGTCGGGTAGGCACCGGTCAGGAGGGCCATCCGTGAGGGTGTGCAGACGCTGGCACCTGAATGGAAATCGGTGAGCCGGACGCCTTCACCTGCAAGGCGATCGAGCACGGGGGTGCGGATTGAAGGATGCCCGTAGCAGCCGAGGTCCTGGTATCCGAGGTCATCGGCCAAAATCAGGATCACGTTGGGTTGTCGGGCGGCGGTGAGAGCCGGGCACAGTAAGCAAACCGCGAGCTGGGAGATCAGAAGGGCGAGGAGGTGTCTGGAAATCATCCTTTGCCAAGGTAGCTTCCGGGTGCCTGATGCCAAGATTTCATTTGGTGTCGGATTTTTGGCGATATCGAAGGGTGGTCTGGGTGGACGACAGAGAGGGGACGTGCCGTTTTGAGAATTGGGGATTTCGACCGAATGATTTATCCATTTCGGCAATTATTGATTTGCATTGATTAACTTCTTTGCCAAATTCGCCCGAGACGTTACCAATTTTCCATGAAAACTTCCATTTGGCTTCCTGCTTCGAGTGCGCTGGTGTTGATCCTCTCCGGATGCACCAACCAAAACGATCCCAACGATCCGCTGGGAACGGGGCCGTATGATGCGCAGGGGAACTACCATGAAGAATGGGCGGACGATCCTACAAAATGGCGCAAGCCAGGCAAACGTGCCTCAACACCCGCCGATGATCTGCCGATGGTTGCCAAGAACGATCAGCCGCCGCTCAACGCAAATCCGCTGGCAACCGGCTCGCAAAAACTGCCGCCAGCCGTTGTCGATTCCATGCCGCGTGAGACGACACGCCATGGCCAGGAGGTTGAGATCGCGTCCAGAAGCAGGTCCTCCAGCGGTTCGGTAAAGTCGAAATCGAGGCACACCGACTCTTCGGATGAGCCGAAGAAAACCACCAGGAGTTCCTCCAATAACGCCTCCAAGAGCCATTCCAAGAGCACATCCAAGAGCCATTCCAGTAGCAAGAGTAAGTCGAAGTCGTCGTCGACACGTCACACCGTGAAAAAAGGCGATTCCCTATCTTCCATTGCCAAAAAGTATGGTTCCTCGGTGTCTGCGATCCAAAAGGCCAACGGCCTCAGCGGCACGATGATCAGGGACGGCAAAACGCTGGTGGTGCCCAAACACTGATCTGGTTCGGGAATTCCGTCTGAAGAGGAAAATGAACCGCAGATGGACGTTAATTTTAAGAGGTTTATGGAAAATTAGGCCTTAATAAGTGCCACAATCAACACAACTCTTTGATTATCTTTGTGAATCTGCTTTCATCTGCGGTTTAATTTTCTTTCTACGATGATGATATCAGGCGTTTGGATCATGATGAGCACGGAATATGAAAATTCTCTCGAAAAACCTGCTCATCCTTGCTTCCGCAGGTTCCGGAAAAACCTTCCAGCTTGCCAACCGGGTGATTGCTCTGGTGGCGAGCGGTGCTGCTCCAGAGAAAATCGTCGCTCTCACGTTCACCCGTAAAGCTGCCGGTGAATTCGCGGACTCGGTGCTGACGAAGTTGGCTGGAGCGGCCGGCGATCCGGCAAGCGCCACCGCGCTTCGCGTTTCCCTGGATCTACCAGATGCGGATTTTCAGGAAAGCTTGGAACGGGTCGTGCGCGCCCTGCCGGGATTCACCCTCGGAACGATCGATGGCTTCTTTGCCAAAATCGTCCGTGGATTCCAATATGAACTCGGATTGACCGGTGGAAAATTTGATTTGTTAGAAGGTCCGCGAGCGTCGGCACTGGCGGATGAAATGCTTGCGGAAATTCTCGGAAGCACTCAGTCGGTGGCGGACAATGACGGTTTTTTCCACTCATTCCGCCGGGCGACCATCGGCAAGGAGAATCACGCCGTCACCACCGCGCTGCGGGCGTTCGTCACCACCTGGCAGGCACTCTATCAGGAATCCGGAGATTTGGAATGGGGGCCCGCGGAATTCGCAGTCACTCACCCGAACGAATGGGAAGCCCGGAAATCCGGGTTGGCGGAATCCATCATCCATCGCTTGGATGAAATCAATTATACCTCGCCGAAACAACGGGATGCCCTTGAGAAATCGATCCGCAAACTCGAATCCCATGTGATTGGCAGTGGCAGCCTGGCTACCAACCCGACCTTGCTCAACAACATACTCCAGGCGGTGCCCACACAGAGCGGGGCGCTCACCGTGAAGTCTATCAAGGACTTCTCCATCGAAGGCCCCGTGGCGGACACATTGCGGGAAATGGTCGAGCTTGCCGCCGCCTGCGAACTTTCCGCCGCCGTTCTGCGGACGAGGGCCGTTCGCGATGTGGTCTCGGTTTTCGATCAAGTTTGTGCGACCCGTCTGCGCTCTAACGGACTTCTCGGTTTCAATGACATCAAAATCCTCATGGGTCGATGGGCCACCGGCGAGGACGCGCGCTTGCGACGCGAGGCGGTCGATTTTCGCCTGGATTCGCGCATCGATCATTGGTTGTTAGATGAATTCCAGGACACCAGTCGCGCCGACTGGAATGGATTGCTTCCGCTCATCGATGAAGCCGCAACCGACGATGAGAGCACGGTTTTCATCGTCGGTGACCGCAAGCAGGCGATCTACGCGTGGCGCGGTGGCGACGTCACTTTGTTTGATGAAATCATGGGCCGCTACGGGACTGGGTTGGAAACAGCGGAAATGGCGGAGTCGTGGCGCTCGTGCCCCGAGGTGCTCTCGCTCGTGAACCGTGTCTGCGGCGACCAAGCCACGTTGCACAGGCTCTTCGGTGACACCGCGTCCAGATGGCCATGGCAGGATCATGTTCCGGCTCCACCTCTTACCCGGCCGGAAAAATGCGGCGAGGCCCGTGTTGAAATCGTTGGAACCTGGGAGGAACGTCTGAAACGCCTGCCGGAAATTCTCCACGAACTCGGTATCGGTACACGCCGGATGACCTGTGGTATCCTGCTCCGCGGCAACGACAAGGCCGCCGAAGTGGCAGATCATCTTCGCGCGTTGGGATTCGATGTGATCGAAGAAGGGCGTCGCGAACCGGCCAAAGACAGCCCCGTCGGAATCGTCATCCATCACCTGCTGGAATGGCTGGCGAATCCCGCAAATATTTTTTCCCGTGAAATCCTCCACATGTCGCCGCTGGCACCGGTTCTCCAAGCCATGCACGGACCATCATGGTCGCAGATCTGGGAAAATCTAACGGATCATATTTCCAAGACCGGGTTTGCGGCCACCGTCTCACGCGTCATCGATCCTTGCCGGGCGCAGTGGTCGGACTTCGGCAGACGCCGGGCTGGGGATTTGTTAGAGGCGCTGGCCTCACTCGATCGGCAGGGTGGTGTTTCACCCGGAGAGGCGGCGGATTGGCTGGAGCGCCTTGAAATTTTCCAAAACCCCGGAGTCGCCGCCGTTCAGGTGATGACGATCCACAAGGCGAAAGGTCTGGGTTTCGATGTCGTGATCCTGCCGGAAATCCCCGACGATGGCTTGCCCCAGGCGCAACACTTCGATGTTGCGAAAGGCGACGGCTGGCTGACCCAAACCCCGCCGAAATGGGCCCGCTTGATCATCCCTGAAATGCGTGAAGCGGAATCACGCTGGGGATCGGGCCAGCGCTACGAGGCATTCTGCATGTTGTATGTGGCGCTCACCCGTGCCAAACGCGGCCTCTATGTGCTGTTAGCGCCACCTTCCAGGACCGCAGACCCGGAGAAACCCTCACTTTCCAATTGGCTCATCCAATCCCTTGGCTCCGGTGCAGAAAACGGCGTGATCTATCAGAATGGATCTCCGGATTGGCCGGAAAACGTGCCACTCCAATCCCCGGACCCGGTTTCCGAAACCGCGCCGGAACTCGGGCCGGCCATCCCGTCGCGCAGACGCACCCGTCCCACTGGTTCCAAACGAATCGAGACGCCCGTTACATTTTCCCACGACGGCATCCGCTTCGGCACCGCGCTGCACGCCATCCTGGAACAAATTGGTTGGATCGATGAATCTCCAGTCACCCCTCCCTCCAGCGAAGCCGGCAGGGTGGTCACCAGACTTCTCCGCAACCCGGAACTCGCCGGTGTTTTCCAAAAACAAGGACGGTCGATCGACCTCTTCCGCGAACAACAGGTGGACTCGCTGGTCGATGGATCCCACATGACCGGCGTCGTCGACCGCCTGCACCTGCATCGTGATCCCAACGGGGAAGTCACGAAGGTGGAAATCATCGATTTCAAAACCGACGTCGTGGATCATCCCGACGATCTCATCGCACGTTACGGCGGGCAAATGAATGCATACCGAACGGTCCTGGAAAAAATCCATCCTCATGCGGAGATCTGCTGCGTGTTGCTATCCGTGAAACATGGAAAGCTGGTTGGCGTGCCGCAGGCGAATTGCTGAATATGATTCGGTTAGGCTTACCGTGGCCTTTCCTCAAGGATTCTCTTTCTTCGGCTCCTGATTTGAAAGGTCCGCGTCCTGGAGGATTTCCTTATCGGCGTTTTTGGTGAGGGTGTTGTTGGTGTAGGACGAGGCTGAGAGTCCTTTCTCAAGCACCAGGCCCGGGCCCTGGTTGAGGGTGGATTGATTGCCGGTGACGGGTAAACCGATGGCAGCGGCGCGGATGACGATGCCACCTAACAAGTTTTCTCGGGCGGTGTTTCCCGTGATTTTTCCGGCACCCGCGCTGTCGAGCACCAGACCGAATTCGCGGTTGGCGATGAGTTGGTTGCCTTCGATGATCGCGCTGGCGTCACCATTGTCGGTATGAATGCCGTTGCGGCTGTTTCCCTCGCAACGGTTGTTGACGAGGGTGACGGCGGCACCATCCCAAGACTCGATGCCGTGTTCGAAGTTGTTGAGTGATTCGGACTCCCGGATTTCCAGAACACAGCCCTTGCCGATGGCGGCGGCTCCGTTCCATCCATTGTCCGCGAAGCGGCAGCGCTTGGCGATGGCCTGACCGTTTTCAATGACGGCCAAACCATGGCCGCTGGCATCGTTGAACTGGCAATCGACAAAGGTCGCGTGCCCACCGCTGACCAGTGCCGCGGAAAACCGATCGGTGCCGACCGCTGCGAACGCCTCATGGCGGAAGGTGATGCCACTGACACGCACGCTTTTTGCATTCGGAGTGATGGTGAGAGCGCAGCCCTTGTCTGCTGGGCATTCGATGATCGTCTTGGCGGATCCCGCGCCCTGGAGTTCGATGGAGGCATTGATCACGAGCGGGCCTTTCCATGTTGTTTCGGTTAGGACGATGCGGTCGTTGTCACGGGCGGCGGCAAGCGCCTCGGCCGGCGTGGCGAAATCATCCGGTACCCTGAGTGTGCGCGTGTAGGATGCCATTTTTTCCAGACGTGCGGAGATATCCTTGTTGTCGGGTGCCAGCGAAGCCGCCTCACGCAGCCAGTCGAGTGCCTGTTGATCGAACTGCCCTTGATCGAGGGCGATGGCTTTTTCAAGGAGCTCTTTGGCCTTGGTTTGATCTGCGTTGAAATTTTCGAGGGCGGCGGTGGAATCTGCTAGAATGATTTTCGCATCGGGCTCATCCGGAGAAGTTGCGAGGATTTTTTGTGCGGAGGTGATGGCGTCCTGCCATTGGTGGTCGTTGAGTTGCTTGCGTGCGGCCGCGATGGCGGCTTCGCGGGCTTGTCCGACGCGTGCCGCCGATATTTTCCTGAGGATGTCCGAGGATTCGCGGTGCATCGGGAATTTTTCGATGACTTTGCGGATTGCGGCTTGCGCCTCGTCCAGGCGTCCGGCTTCGAGTTCTGCGATGGCTTGTCCGGACCAGTAGCCGATGAATTGCGTGTTTTCCTCGTTCATGCCCGCCTCGATGCTGCTGAGACCTTGTTTGGCGATTTCGGAGCCGGGGGCGAGGGACTCAAGTTCATTGAAGGAATCCGTAGCCTCCTGCCAGCGGCGGTTTTCCACTAGGAGGCAACCTTGGCGTTCAAGCGCGGCGATGCGCTCATTGATCCGGATTTTCTGTTCCTCTTCGTTTTTGTAATAAAGGAAACCGCCGCCCGAAGCTCCTGCTAGAAATACGAGAAGCCACAGCAACCATGCTAGGCTGCGCTTCCGGCATGGCGTAGCTTCGGATGCCTGCTTGCGGGCTTCATTGAAGTTCATGGGGGGAGAGGGGGGCTGGATCAACCGATGAAACGTTGCACGATCGGCATGCGGCGACCAATGCCGAAGGCTTTCGAGGTGACGCGCAGGCCGGGGGCGGCTTGGTGGCGTTTCCATTCGTTGAGGTCCACGCGGCGCTGGATCCAACGCACGATGGATTCTTCAAACCCGCGCGAGATGATCTCGTCCGGTGAGAGGTGGTGCTCGACGTAAAGTTCCAGAATGCGGTCGAGGATTTCGTATGGAGGCAGGGTGTCCTGGTCTTTCTGATCGGGTCGCAACTCGGCGCTGGGTGCCTTGTCGATGGTGTTCCACGGGATGATCTCGGTTTCGCGATTGATCCAACGCGCGATCTCGTAAACCCGGGTTTTCGGGAGGTCGGATATCACGGCCAGTCCGCCGCACATGTCGCCGTAAATCGTGCAGTAGCCGACGGCGAGTTCGCTCTTGTTTCCGGTGGTGAGCAGGAGGTGGTTATCTTTGTTAGAGAGCGCCATGAGCAGCAGCCCGCGGATCCGGGCCTGCATGTTTTCCTCGGTCACATCCTCGGGTTTCCCTTCGAAGATGGGCAGCATGGTGGTCTTGACCGCCGCAAAGGTCTCAGCGATCGAGACCTCGTCACAACGGATGCCGATGTTTTTCGCCAGAGCGAACGAGTCATCCACGCTGCCGCGCGACGAATACGGACTGGGCATGGTCAGACCGCGGACGTTTTGCGGGCCGAGCGCGTCGGACGCGATCACGGCGGTTAGAGCGGAGTCGATGCCGCCGCTGAGTCCCAGACAGACACTGGAAAACCCGCACTTGGTGACGTAGTCGCGCAATCCGATGACGAGTGCCTGATAGAGTTGCGACGGTTCGCAATCATCGAGCGGAGTGTCGTCCTCCTCGGTGTGGAAGGGATCGATCACGCGGCAGGTTTCGATAAATCCGGGGAGTTGGGATGAGATGCGTCCGTTGGCTCCGGCGACGAGCGAGTGGCCGTCGAAAACGAGTTGGTCGTTGGCACCCACGGTATTGCAATAGACGACCGGGACTTTGACGCGGTGGGCGATGCCACCGATCATCGCGCGGCGCAGCGCGGGTTTTCCCAGATGGAAAGGGGAGGCGCTGAGGTTGAAAAGCAGATCGATGCCTTTCGCTGCGAGTTCATCCACCGGGTCGCGGTCGTAGAATGGGCGCTGCAGGTAGTCTTCGGTCCAGATGTCCTCGCAAATCGTCAGGCCGATTCGCTTGCCGTTCCAGACGATGGGTTCGCAGTTTTCGCCGGGTTCGAAGTATCGGCGTTCGTCGAAGACGTCATAGGTGGGCAGCAGGGTTTTCCAGACGCGGTGGCGGATTTCCCCATTCTCCAGCCAGGCCACGGCATTGCGGAATGGCTTGCCTGGGCGTGTCGGGTGGTGGTGATCCACGTATCCGACGAGCATGGGCACTGCGCGGGACTCGCCGGCGAGGTAATCGAGTGCCTGCAGGCACTTCGGCACAAACTGCGACTTGAATACCAGATCGCGCGGCGGATAGCCAGCCAGCGAGAGCTCGGGCGTGAGCACGATGTCCGCGCCCGCGTCGAGACACTCGCGGTAAGCGGCGAGGATGCGCTTTGCGTTGCCGGGAAAGTCTCCGACAACCGGATTGATTTGGGCGATGCCGATCTTCATGGGGTGCCCCAAGAAAACACCGAAGAAGGTCATAGACGGAAGAAAAAAACCGGGAAGCGGAAGGAATAGCGTGGTCTCATCCGCTGGCTACGCCCGGAAACCAGATCTGTAGCGGCGGTCTGCGACCGTCGCAAGATCCCTGCGAAGCAACCAGCGACGGTCACAGACCGCCGTACAGGAGGATCTCCCTGCCATCGGCCCCGCCGAGCCGACTGCTCACAATCCGCTCTCGAACTTCCCGATGCGGGAATCCACGGCTCCGCGGGCCGCGTCGAGACACTCGCGGTAAGCGGCGAGGATGCGCTTTGCGTTGCCGGGAAAGTCTCCGACAACCGGATTGATTTGGGCGATGCCGATCTTCGTGGGGTGCCCCAAGAAAACACCGAAGAAGGTCATAGACGGAAGAAAAAAACCGGGAAGCGGAAGGAATAGCGCGGTCTCATCCGCTGGCTACGCCCGGAAACCAGAACTGTAGCGGCGGTCTGCGACCGTCGCAAGATCCCTGCGAAGCAACCAGATGGCGGATGCAATCCGCCGCCATGATCAGCTACACCCCTGGCTGGTTCCGCATTGGGTGCAGCAGCCGCAGGCACCGGCGCGGATCACTTTGTCGGAGCCGCAGTTCGAGCAGATGACGCCCATGTAGGGGCCGCCGAGAGCGGTTTTGACGCGATCATGTTTCGGCGCGGCGGGAGTGGGATCGGCGGTGAGGCTGAGTTCCGGGACCGGGCGGTTGACGGCGAGTTTTTCCATCTGATGGATTTCCGGCATCGGAAGTTCCGTCTGGTGGCTGTCCGGCGAGGTGGCCTCGCGGTAGCCGTTGATGAACTGGCAGCCCATCCAACGGAAGACGTAGTCGGTGATGCTGAAGGCGCTACGGATGTCGGGATTGTTAGTGAATCCGCTGGGTTCGAAACGCTGATAGGCGAATTTCTTCACCATCTGTTCGAGCGGCACGCCGTATTGCAGCGAGATCGATGTGAGGGTGGCCACGGTGTCCATCAGGCCGCCGATGGTGCTGCCTTCCTTGGACATCTGGACAAACAACTCGCCGGGCTGGCCATCGGTGTAGAGGCCGACGGTGATGTAGCCTTCGTGGCCGGCGATTTCGAACTTGTGGGTGAGCGACATGCGGGTATCCGGCATGTTGCGGCGGGCGCGGACTTCGGATTTCTTGCGGAGTTCCTCGTTCTCACGGATGAGGGTGGAGATGCGTTCGGCGAGCTCTTCGGCGGCGGGAACGATTTCCGTTTCGGATCCCATGCCCGTGGTCTTTTTGGTATTGAGCGGGGCGGAACGTTTGGAGCCGTCGCGATAGATGGCGACCGCCTTCAGGCCGAGTTGCCATGCTTCGATATACGTCTGCATGATGTCCTCGACCGTGGCGTTTTCCGGCATGTTGACGGTCTTGGAAATCGCACCTGATAGAAATGGCTGGGCGGCGGCCATCATGCGGAGGTGGCCGCGGTAGTGGAGGCTGCGGGTGCCGAGGTGCGGTTTGAAGGCGCAGTCGAAAATCGGGAGGTGTTCGGCTTTGAGTCCGCTGGGAACCAGTTTGCCGAGGTCCTCGTCGAGGACATCCTCGATGGTGTCGTATTTCTCGATGTGGATGAGGATGGCGGCGACTTGGTCGTCCGAGTAGCCCAGACGCTTGAGTGCGGGTGGGACGGTGCGGTTGATGATCTTCAACATGCCGCCACCGGCGAGGAGTTTGTATTTCACCAGCGCGATGTCCGGTTCGATGCCGGTGGTATCGCAGTCCATCAGGAAACCGATGGTGCCGGTAGGTGCGAGCACGGAAACCTGGGCGTTGCGGTATCCGTAGCGGCGGCCATCCGCCAGCGCGCGGTCCCATGCCTGGCGGGCGGAGTCGATGATGGGCGCACAATCGCCCTCGCCTTCGAGTTTCTCCGCGCGCTCGCGGTGAAGTTCGATCACCTGGAGCATCGACGGTTCGTTAGAAGGTTCCGGCACCTGGGTGACATCGCCGTAGCGGGAGTCATGATAGGAAGGGAAGGGACCTTTGGCTGCGGCCATTTCGGCGCTGACCTGATAGGCGTGGCCGGTCATGAGAGCGGTGATGGCGGAGGCATAGGTGCGGCCTTCATCGCTGTCATAGCCGAGGCCGCGGCTCATGATGAGTGCTCCGAGGTTGGCATAACCGAGCCCGAGGGTGCGGAAGGCGTGGGAGTTTTCGGCGATCGATTTGATCGGGTAGCTGGCGCGGTCCACCAGGATTTCTTGAGCAACAATGAACAAGCGGACTGCGGCTTGGAAGCGGTCCACATCGAACGATCCATCGGATTTCTGGAAGCGGACGAGGTTGAGCGAGGCGAGGTTGCAGGCGGTGTCGTTGAGGAAAAGATACTCCGAGCACGGGTTGGTGGAATTCTGGCGACCGCTGCCCTTGCAGGTGTGCCAGGTGTGGATGGTGGTATCGAACTGCATACCGGGGTCGCCGCAGGTCCATGTGCCCAGCGCGATTTTGCGGAGGAGTTCACGGGCGTTTTTCTTTTCGCACGGTTCTCCGTCGATCACGCGGCGGGTCCACCAATGGCTGCCCTCCACGGCGGCCTTCATGAACTCGTCGCTGGTGCGCACCGAGAGGTTTTCATTCTGGAACATGACGGAGCCGTAGGCGTCGCCGTTGTAGCTGCCGTCATAGCCCTGTTCGATGAGCGCCCAGGCTTTTTTCTCCTCGATGGTTTTGGCTTCGATGAAGTCCTCGATGTCCGGGTGCCAGTCCTTGAGGGTGTTCATTTTTGCGGCGCGGCGCGTCTTGCCGCCGGATTTCACGGCATTGGCGACCTGATCGTAGATGCGCAGGAAAGACATCGGGCCGGAGGGTTTGCCGCCGCCTGAGAGTTTTTCCCGTGACGACCGCAGGGTGGATAGGTCCGAGCCGGTGCCGGATCCGTATTTGAAAAGCATGGCCTCGGACTGGGCGAGGCGCATGATGTCCTCCATGGTGTCCTTCACGCCCTGGATGAAACAGGCGCTCGCCTGTGGGTAGTGGTATTGGCTGGTCGCACGGCGGGCCTTGCCGGATTCCTCATCCCAGTGCCAACTGCCTTCGCTGCCGCCCTTGCCGACGCTGTATTGGTGATAGAGCCCTACGTTGAACCACACTGGCGAATTGAAGGCACCGTATTGATGGAGGCAAAGCCATGTGAGATCCTGATAGAAAACCTCGGCGCTCGTCTCGTTGGCGAAATAGCCGTCTTCAAGTCCCCAATCGGTGATGGTGCGTGTGACGCGGTGGATGAGTTGGCGCACCGATTGCTCACGGCCGCCTTTGTAGGGGTCTTTGCCGTGGGAGGCGTCTCCATAGAAATACTTGGAGACGGCGATTTTGGTGGCCAGCTCGCTCCAGAATTTCGGGACTTCGACGTTCTCCTGACGGAACAATGCCTTGCCGCTGTCATCGGTGATTTCCGCGGTGCGATGGTCCCAATCGATTTCATCGAATGGTGAAACGCCCGACTTGGTGAAACGGGGTTCAAAGGTGAGTCCCACGGAGGTTGGAGCGGGTGTTGACGAGCGGCGAACCGGGGTTTCGAGAGTGGATGAGGCGGTGTTCATGGCGGATGATGCAGGTTTTTCGGCAAGAAGGGGCGAGCGATAGTTGTTTTTGTTTAAGAATTGCTAATAATTACTAGATGTGGTGCAAGTGGGATGATTATGCTACTAGGGGTAGCTTAAGCCAAGTAAAAAATGCGTGGTCGTCTGGAATCCTGATGGCACTAGTGAAGCAATTTTTCGGCGTCAAAAAGTCGCTTTATTTTCAATGTTTTGATCGATATTCCGTGTCGGAATCCCGATAAAATACGGATTTTTCCACTGCTACAATCATGTTAGTGTTCGGGCACCCCTGATAAACCGTGGACGGGCATTTGGACCTGTGGATAATGGCGGAATCCGGGGTGGTTCGAACCTCCATGAATTGTGGATTTTGGCAGTATTTTTCCGCATTCTCGGTGCAATCCCATGGCTGGGCGATGCCTCCCGGGTTCTGGTGCTGAAAGGGAAATTGGAAATGGGGTAATTTGATATTTGGGATTTAGATTCAATGACTTAGCCGCAAATGCAAACTCACTTTCTGAATGAGCCGAGTCGAATGTCCAAGCGATTGAAAATGAGAACCGAATCTCTCAATTTCAAATCCCCAATTTCCTTTCAAGGTTTATTCCTGAATTTCAAGCGGTGGTGCTTGCAATCCTTGCGGGTTTGCCTCAGAACGTCTTTTCACCCGAATTGCTGAGCGCCGGATGCTTTTTTATTGGCGACTGGCAAGCGGCGATCAGACTACCCAAAAATGACCAGAGGCCCATCATCTCCAAGCGATCCCAGTGTGGACGGCGCTCACTCTTTGCCGCCGATCATCCAAGGTGGAATGGGAGTTGGAGTTTCCGGTTGGCGACTTGCCCGCACGGTTTCCCAGCAGGGCCAACTCGGTGTGGTCTCGGGAACGGCGCTGGACCTTCTTCTCGCGCGGCAGCTTCAACTGGGTGATGTCGGCGGCCACCTCCGGCGTGCTTTGGCGGCGTTTCCCTATCCGGAAATTGCGGATCGCATTCTCAAACGTTACTTCATCCCTGGCGGTAAAGCTCCTGACGCCCCTTTCAAGACGTCTCCCATGATCGGGCACGATCCTTCGCTTTGGACCCGTGAGTTGGCCGTGGCATCAAGCTTTGCCGCAGTTCACCTGGCTAAAGAAGGTCACTCGGGAGTGGTGGGACTTAATTTGTTGGAAAAAATCCAGACGCCCACTCTGTTGGCCCTCTACGGAGCGATGCTCGCCGGGGTGAATGTGGTGCTGATGGGTGCCGGGATTCCCCGCCAAATCCCGAAAATTCTCGATGATTTCGCCGCCGGAAATTCCGCGGTCATGAAGCTGGATGTTACGGGCGGAACGGAACCTTTGTTCATTAAGGTGGATCCCCAGGATTTCGGGGCCTCTCCGGTGCTGACCCGGCCGTTATTCCTCGCCATCGTTTCTTCCCCTGTGCTTGCCGAAAATCTCCGCCGCAAGGCCTCCGGTCGCGTGGATGGTTTTGTGGTTGAAGCCGCGATCGCCGGTGGCCACAACGCCCCGCCGCGTGGTCCGATGCAACTCACTCCGGATGGCGAGCCCATCTACGG
>CAIVKO010000228.1 GCA_903906515.1 Akkermansiaceae bacterium | reverse complement strand
GAAGTCATCCGGGAAATCGCCGCAGCAGAACTTGAGAATGTATCCGGGATTCGATTTACGGACACCGCGCATGCCAGGTCCTGGTTGGCATCCCACCCGCGTCCATGACCTGCGGCATGGCCTATAGCGCCGCCCTACTTTTCCGGGTTGTTCATATCGCCTACCATGTTCCATGCGCCCGGACTTAGCATCATCCGGCGGTTCGCATAGACGCGCACGTATTGCCAGTTCTCGGCAGCTTCAAGCAGTATTCCCTGGCGCCACACCTGTAAGGGGCCTCCTTCAAATTGGATGAGTTGTTTATCACTGATGGCAACAACCGAATCTGAGCGAATCCAAACCATTCCGGATTGTGCGTTATGAATGGAGGTTTTGACACCACCCTGTCCCGTCATGCGGATCCATGTATCACCATTCGAGCTTTCCTGGCGGAATCTGACCCCCTTCGAACTGAGCATGACGGCACGCGGACCTAGCAACAGGGATGGCCCGGTAAGCTGTATGTCCAACTGACCAAGATCAATACGTCCTCCTCCGGGTGCCATTAAAACCATGGATTCCGCAGCAGTGTCCTCCACACCCGTATCGAATTGATCCACCCATCTCCAGCACCACATGAAAGTGGATAGATTGCCTGCAAATGTCTGGACCAATTCCAAGGCAGACATGGGATCAGGGACTGCATATTTCGACTGTTCCGGTGAAGTGTCGCGAAACGTTGGAAATTCCGTGGGTTTCGGCCGGGGTGAAAAGGGAGTTTGTTGTGCTGGTTGCCCCACTTGTATTTCAAGACGACTGCCCGCGTCGAATATCTGATCCGCCGGATTTCCGCAAAGTCCCATGCCTTCCATGCAAAGCCCCCGTCCATTTGCGTGGAATTGATCGGCTGTTTTGATGGTCTTGCTGTGGAAATCGTAAATCGCAGATTGCGTTTGAAGGTTGAATTTACGGACCCCTTGCTCACGCACCGAAACATTCAAATTCGAGATCCTCAGCAGGTGGGGAGGGGTGCCTATTTCCGCCCGCGAAGCTCTCAAAACCTGAAGGTTCTGTTGATCCATCGGATTGAGCGGGACAATCAGGTTGCTGAAAATCATTCCGGGGATCATGATTCCTGATAGAGAATCGGAATCTTCGGTAGCCGTTGCGAAGCAAGACATTGCCACCAGTAATCCCAAACATGTATCCAAGACGGTTCTTCTCCCAAAAACCAAGAATCCTCCAACACAAATGTGTTGGAGGATCATATAGACAGGATGCCGATTGAGTTTCATTCAAACAAGCCAACACATCGGAATCCAAATGCTTTAACTCACGTGGATCTTAAAGAGTGATTTTGATGTTTTTCTTGATAATGATATTTCCTGATTTCGATGAAACCACGATCGCCAGCGAAGCCACGCCTTCGGGCATGGAATCCGGTATCGTAATTGTGCCTTCAGTGGTTTGAGTGCCCGCCAGACCAGCCATTCCCTCCGCGGTTTTGGCTGCGCCTCCATTTTCAGGCAGCAAGCTGAGCTTTGTTGTGATTCTACCCGAAAGGGTGATCGGTTGGCTGATGCCTTTGGGAGCCACTGACAGCACGTAGGTGTAGGCGACCGATTTGTTTGCAAGAAGATTAAGATCTTTCGCGGTGATAACGATCTTGACCGCATCACCAACACGGATTGAAGAGACTTCAGTGTTTGTGCCGGGCGAGAGGATTCTCATGCTGCCTCCGATATTTGCGCCAAATGAAGAGATGCATGTTACAAGAGCAGAGGCGACGACAAGGGCGAATGTTTTTTTGGTGTTTTTCATAACGAACTATTCATATTGGCTCAGTTCCACCAGTCAATAGAATAATAGGAGTATAGCAAAAAATGGTTAATGGAATTTATACTGCTATTATAAACGAAATAAAGAACCTTTTATGAATAATGATCATGGCAAAGAGAGCCGATGTGAAACTCTTCAGGTTTCTTACACATCCCTCCGAAGTCGCTCCTTGATTTCCTTGAATCGGCTCGTCGCCACTCCGCGTTTGAGCAGGTAGGTGGTGTGGGGCAGCGCTGAGCGGAATAGGTCTTCCGGCGCGGTGTGTTTCACATCCAACCCGGGCACGAGATCGATTGATGCGGTGCGAAACAGATGATGCACCAGCGCAGAGCAGAACAATGATTTGTCGCGGGAGAGAAGATTGGATTTTCCGCGCAATCCCTGATGCTTCATGGCAATCAACGCTCCAAACAATTCACGGATTGAGTATCGGGTGCGGTCCGCCACTAGATTCAATCCTTCGCCAAGCACTGCGGTGATTTGTTCCGGCGTGAGACCGAAGTCGAGGATGGCAACCGTCGTGTAAAGCCCCTCGTTGAAATACTTGTTGATGCGGTTTTCCTGCACGCCGAGACGGATGTGCTTGCGGTGGATTTCCAGATCCGACTCGACCACCCACGCGTGCCCGTCGATGCGGGGACCTTGGATCAGGAAGGCATGTGACCAGCAACTCCAGTTTTCCTCATCATCCACATGCCGCTGCGCACGGCAAATGACACGGTCGATCAAGGCGGTCCCGCCCGCCAACGCCACACATCCCGGCGACGCGTGGCGCGCGAAAAACTCCTCGTTCGTTAGATCGTGCAGTTCGATGATTTGATTCATGGTGGATTTTGTAGTATTTGGGCGCATTCCTCAAATCGATCTCGACGAAGTTCTCACATGCTGCGCAGCCACTCATGGAATACCGCGGGATCGGTGCCGAGTTGGATGGCCACCTTTTCACGGTCCGCCAGCACGGCGAGACGTTCGGGGATTTCCACCGCGTCCGGGCCGAGTTCCTCATTCATCACATCGGGGAACTTCGCGGGATGGGCGGTTTCCAGCGTGACCGTGGAGGAACACGGATGCTCGGCGCGCCATGCGCGGGCGGCCAGCCAGCCCACCGCGCCGTGGGGGTCGATCTCATAATCATAGAGCGCCTTCACCTCGCGGATGGCGGCGCGTGTCTGATCATCGGTGAATGAAATGCCGCTGATGTTGGCCTTCATCGATTCCCAGGAGCCTTTGAAGAGAGCACTCATGCGGGTGAAGTTGGAGGGCGCGCCGACGTCCATCGCATTGGAAATCGTGGCCATGCTGGGGCGGGTCACGTAGTGGCCGGTGCGGAGAAATTCCGGCACCACGTCGTTGAGATTGGTCGCAGCGATGAAATGGTCGACCGGCAGGCCGAGATTAACCGCGAGCAATCCGGCAGTTAGATTTCCGAAATTTCCCGATGGCACCACGAAGACCGGCTTCACGCCATCCGGGAGTTGGCGGGCGGCTTGAATGTAGTAGAAACTCTGCGGGACCAGGCGCGCGAGGTTGATCGAGTTCGCGGATGTCAGGTTGAGTGATTCTGATAGATCTCGGTCGAGGAAGGCGGACTTGACCAGCGTCTGGCAATCATCGAACGAGCCATCGATTTCCAGCGCGGTGATATTGCCGCCGAGCGCGGTGAGTTGTTTTTCCTGGAGTCCGGAGACCTTGCCTTTCGGATAGAGGATGACCACTCGGGTGCCGGGCACGTTGTGGAAAGCGGAGGCCACAGCGCCGCCGGTGTCGCCGGAAGTAGCGACAAGCACCGTGAGCATGCGGTCGTCGCCACGCGTCAGCCAAGCCATCAGGCGGGCCATGAAACGTGCACCGAAATCCTTGAAGGCCAGCGTGGGGCCGTGGAACAACTCGAGCACATGATCGCCCGGGGCCAGTGTGACGAGCGGGGCATCGAAAGTCAGGGTGCCCTCGACGATATCCGCCAACGCCTGCGACGGGACATCTTCACCGAAGAATGCATTTGCCACCGCGATGCCGGTCTCCGTGAAACTCTGTTGGCGCCAGGATTTCCAGAAGTCATCTCCGAGGACCGGCAGCGAGTCCGGCATGTAGAGTCCGTTGTCTGGCGGCAGCGAGCGGAGGATCGCCTCCTTGAGATCGACGCGGTGGGACGGGTTGTTCGTGGAGTGATAAAGCATGGGGCGCGGCAATCTTGGGCCGGAAGAGTGTCCGGATGCAAGCCAACGATAAATCACACTTTTTGGTGAAAAACCGCCGGAGTTGGGATAGCCTTTGTCCATGCACCCGCTCGAACGCTTTCTGGACCCTTCATTCGTCTCGCTCAAGATCTGTGGCGTGACCTTGCGGGAGGATGCGGAGCAACTCGTCACGCTTGGGGTGGACGCGTTGGGAGTAAATTTCTGGCCGCGGTCGAAACGCTTTCTCGCCCCGGAAAATGCAGTGTGGTTGCGGGAGTTTGCGGGACGCATTCTCCGCGTTGGAGTGTTTGTCAATGAAGCGCCGGAAATTCCCCTCCGCCTCATCCGTGAGGGATTGCTCGATGTCGTGCAAGTCCACGGCGATGAGACGCCGGAGGATGTCGCCATCTATCGGGAATCGGGAGTTCCGTTTTTCAAAGGCATCGGGGTGAAGACGCCGGACGACCTGAAGCAGGCTTTGGTCTTCGGTGCCAGCGCTCTCCTGCTCGATGCTCATGCGCCGGGAGTTTACGGCGGGACCGGTGAGACCTTTGATTGGAATGCGGCGGTGGAGTTCAAATCCCGCCACCCGCAGTTGCCGGTCATTCTGGCGGGCGGGATCGTGCCGGAAAACGCGGCAGATGCCGCTGCAATCGTGCGTCCGGCAGCGCTCGATGTGGCGTCCGGGGCGGAGATTTCGCCGGGGGTCAAGGACTTCGACAAAGTCGCGGCGTTGCTTGCCGCGATCAGGACAAACGACGTATGAAAGGTCTAAAGGTCGAATGTCCAAGTGATAGAAAATGAGAGCCGAATCTCTTAATCCTGAAGTCCGAAGTTGAGTCAGAAATACTTGCCGGAAAACCACTGAGATACGGCCTGGCCATTATGGCTTTGGTGTGCCGTTCCGTTTGATTTGTTCCTTGATGGTTTCCTCGACTTTGAGGTCGAAGGAATCGCCTTTGCCTTCCTTGGCAAGACGAGTTTTTTCCTGCTCGATGAAATCACTGCGCTTGCGGACCAGTTCGCCGAGTTGTTTGTTGAGTTCCGTGCGCTTGGTCTGTTGTTTTTCGATGTGCGCGGTTCTTTCCGCGTCGGACATCTTCTTCATCTCGTCCGGAAGTTCCTCCTCCTTGAGATCCTTGAGTTTCACCGCGCCATCGGCCGCGTCGGACAATAGATCGCCACGACCTTGGATCGCCTTGCCACCGGTGCCGGTGTTGTAAGCCGCCCGCGATGCGGCAACCGCTGGAGCTGCCTCCGCTGCCGCCATGTTCTTCATCCTCACGGAGCTTTGCTGAGCTACGCTGCCGTAGGCGATGGCGGTTTCTCCGATCGCCGCGCTGAGCTTGGCGATTTCGTCATCATGCGGTGTGGTCATGGCGACCATGCCGCCAGTTTGCGCCAGGGCCACGTAGGAACCTTCTGCGAGTTTGGCGATTTCCTTCCAGATCGGCGTTGTTTCAGACTGGTTTCCGCACTGCACGGTGTTGATGATGATGTTGGACTTCGCTGCTTTCTTGCAGGTGTCCGGATACTTGGTGTCATTTTTGTAATCCATGTGTGGCGGACAATCGCCGACCAGGAAAATGATTTTGGTAGCGTCTTTTCCGGATGACCATTCCATCTTGTTGATCGCCTCGTCCAACGCCTGATTGACGCTCTCCGGGCTGTCACCGCCGCCATCGGCCTTCAAGGACTGGAGGTTCTTGAAGACGGTGTCGATATCATCGGTTAGATCAAATTTTTTGGTGATGTATTCATCGCCACGGTCGCGATAGGAGACCAGGCCGATGCGCACCGCAGGCGAGGGTTTACGGCTGACGATGCTGTTGGCGATGGACCAGATTTTTTCTTTGGCTCCCGCGATGAGTCCGCCCATGGAGCCGGTGGAGTCGATGACGAAGACGACATCCACCACGGGTTTCGGCGGCGGGGCTTCTTGGGCGACGCAGGGATGGAGCGCGGCGAGCGCGGTGGTCAGGATGGCGAGGGTTGTTTTCATGATGGTAGGTATTGAGATGGTTAGAGACGGGTGGCGGAAAAGTTGCGGATCCAGCCCATGGACTCGAATCCCCAGCAGAAGCCGATTCCTCCGGCGGCGAGGGTCTTGCCGGCAATTTTTTCGCTCATTTTCTCATCGCGGACATCGGCGAACTGACGGCCGTCCAGCCATACGGTGATGTGGTTGCCGCGCGCCTCAAGGCGGATGCGGTTGCCAGCGGTGGGGTCGAGCTTGAGTCCCTTGCCTTCGGCGAGGGTGCGGGTGCCGGCATTGAAGGGGCTGCCGTAGCCGCAGTTGGTTTTGCAGTAGGAATCATAGCCGGCGGTGATACTCCATGAGCCGTCCTCGCTGAGGCTCAGTGAGTAGGCGGTGGTGCCTGGTGCCTGATTCCAGCTTTCCTGAGCTGCGACCACGCGGAACATGATGCCCACGCTGCGGAAGCTCGCCGGCAGGCCGTGGGGATTGAATGCGGGGTCCACGCCGGTCATGCAGAGATCCGTTTCGATGCGGAAATCCGTCCACGCCGGGTCGCCGATGCCGGTGCTGATCTGGGCACCGCGGCCGTTTCCGCCGTGGCCGTAGTTGTAACCGTCGCGCGCTTCCGGCAGAGACATGAGTTTGTCGTCGCGCACCTCGAACTTGGTGCGCCATGCCGTCCACTTGAAGCCGTCAAAGGCGATCTCGCCACTGCCCTCCGGCAGCGGGCCGGTCGCGGTGACCGAAAACTCGATGCGGTCGATCTGGGAGAGTTGCGGCGTGAGCTTGCCGAGGATGGTGGTCAGTGGAAAATCCGTGATGCCCGGCAAGCCCGAGAGACGGTCACCGTTGTGGAGCAGCAGGGTGACACGCTCGGGTTGGTGCTGGATTTCACAAACGCGTATGAGTTCACACGGCACCACAGGTGTCACGTATGACAGGACCATCGGCAGGGAATCCTTCAACGGAGAGCCGACCAGCCGAGATCCGTCAGTTAGATCCACAACGGCGCGGACCACTTTTTCAGATGGCGGGGCGGCGGGTTGCTCCGTCTGACCGGCGTGGATCAAGGAAACGGCGGTGAACGTGGCGAGGATGATGTGTTTCATGAGTGTATGGATGGGGTTCGTTGTGATTTCTGTAAAATATCAAGATTCACCATCGCGGATCTGATAGAGCGTGCCTTCGATGACGAGATCGAGATTGTTGCCAAGCGAGAGCCACTGCGTGGCGGTCGGGTGCTGGTTGAGCAGGGCGAAGTAGGCGTCGCTGTTGAACTTGACGTTGACTTGTTTGAGGTCCGTGCGGGACTGGGCGGTGGAGTCGGTCCAGACACTGCCATTTTGATAGAATGCGCGACCGTTGAGATTGCGGGTTTGGGTGGCATAGTTGCGGGATTGCGAGGCGCGGTATCCGATGTTCGATTCGTCGCGAGCATCAGACTTCGCGAGTTCGCGGCGGACGGCGGGGGCGTATGCGCTTGAGGCGGATTGGTCCTTGAGTCCTGCCACGGAGGCGGAGTTGTCGACAGCGGATCCGCCGGAGCGTGCGGATTCTTCCGCGAATTCGGTGTGCAGCGATTTCATGCGGCTGGCGGCCTGGGCATAGACGCGGTCGTCGTGTTCGAGTTCCTGCATGTTGCGGAAGGCCACAGGCACGCCGCGTTTCTTTTCATCCTCAAGAATGAGATAGGCGGTGTAGGGAGTGACGATCCCGAACTCGCGGGCCAATTTCGTCACCTCATCCTTGAGTTCCGCGGATTCACCGTGAAGACGGATTTCATCGAGCAGCCATCCCACCCGGCGTGTCGCCCAGAGTTGGGGGATGTATTCGTTATTGGGCGCGGATTCCGGGAATGTCAGATCTGCGGCGAACTCGCGCGGTTTGCCGTTGAAGAGACCGGAGATTTTCGCCGCGCTGGCTCCCTTGCCTGTGTAGCGTCCGAAGACGACGAGCATGTCGCCATTGAAAAGATCCGGCAGCGAGTTCGGATAGAGTTGGGTGATCTTGATGTCCGGATTGGTGAAGGCCAGCTTGAGATTGCAGAACACAGGATCCTTGATCTTGCCATAGAAGCCGCTCAGCTTGACTTCGAGGTCCTCTTTCTCGGAAACATACTGGCTGATCGCCTTGGTTTCCGATGCGATTCGGTCCAGCAGGTGGGTGTTCACATCATTGCCGATGCCGAAGGAAAAAACGCGGGTCGCGGATGAGTTGCTCTTTTTCACTTGTTCCACCAGCGGTTCCTCGCGGGTCTCGCCGATGGTCGGCAATCCGTCGGTTAGGAAAACGACCAGATAGGGTCTCGCATCGTCGGTCTTGCGCAGGGCGAGGGCTTTGTCCAAGGCCTCTCCGATGGCGGTGCCACCGATCGGTTTGAATGCGTCCACGGCGGCGGTCGCCTTGTCGAGGTTGGCTTTGTCCGCCTTGATGAGCGTGTTGAACAGGGGTTCGGCTTCGGTGGCGAAGCGGATGATTTCGAAGCGGTCGTCGGGGTTGAGATTGGCGAGGCAGAAACGCAGGGCCTTTTTCGCCTGATCCAGTTTGGCCCCGGCCATCGAGCCTGAGGTGTCGAGCACGAAACAAATGTCCTTCGGTTGCACCGTCGCGGGCGCGTTGTGGCCGGGCGATGCCAGCAACAGGAAATACCCGCTATCCGCACCGGGTTTGCGCGAGCAGATCAGATCGACGCCTAACGGATTCGGGCTGCGGGAGAAGACCACCTTGAAGTCGGAATCCGGGCGTAGCTCGCGTGCTTCATAACCGACCACGGCGGAGTTTTCGTCATGGCGTTTCACCTCAGCGGCATGGGAGGGGCAGTAAATGCTCTTGAGAGCGGATTTGCCGTGGATCGAGACTTTGACGGAAACATCCTTGACCGGAGCTGAGCTGAATTTCTCGGTGTTGAGCGGATAGACATACTCCACCAGTCCGCCGTCATCCTTCAGCAATTGAGTGTAGCTGATCTTGATTCGTTTTTTCGAGTTGGGTTCTATCGGAAAAATCCGCACCTTGAAGGCATCGCGCCCGACATACTCGAGCAGTGCGGGGTCTTTCATCTGACGGACGATGTCCTCATACAGCGCCTTCGCCTTGTCCGCAGGGAGGAGTTCTGCCTCGGTCATGGTGCCATCGATATCCATCGAGAACTTGTCGATATGCGCGCCGGCGGGCAGCGGAAAGATATAGGTTCCCTCCAATCGGGCGTTGTTAGGATTGTAAAACTCCTGGTCGATCGATGTGACGGCTGTGAGTTCGTTGATCTCCACGCTGACGCGGTGGTAATTCACCGCCAGCGGAGCGAACGAGAAGTGTCCCGGCGGGACAAATGGCATCGGATGCGGCCCCGGACGATCGAATGGCGGGCGGATGATGATAAGGCCGTCGGCGAGGGAACCCAATGTTCCGGCGAGTGATATGACGGCTGCGAGAAGCGACGTTTTGAACGCATTCATGACCGGATACTGTCATGGAATCACCCCCGGTGTCTGTAAAGAGACGGTAAATTTTCGGGAATGCCCGTTTTGCAGTCGTGGCAGCTTATAGCTTGGCTGGAAAACACGCAAAGGCAGGGACCGATTTGCCTTCGGCCATGCGAATTGCGCTACGCGTTGCATCATGCCGCCACAGGCGGTAGGGCATTCCGTAACGGTCCGGCGAATGGAAGGAGAACGCGGGCGACCGTGAAAATGCTTAAAATCAAATCATGGTCTATCGTTCACACCTCATTCTCGCGGACCGCCCGGAGGTCGAGTCCCTGCCTTTGACAATATTCAGATGGGCCTCAGATTCGCACCGCCTTGAGAGCGATGAACAGGGGGAATTCCTCCGCTGCGCGGTGTTCCGCTTTGCTGAAGGGGCCGGAGCTTTGTGAGCGGCGGTGGCTGAACAACTCTTCACAAGCGGTCACCGCCAGACCCGCGCTGCCGATCGATGAAATCAATTCTGATAGAGGTCGGTGATGGAAAACCGTCTGCTCGCCGGATGCTTTTCCGGGATGCGTGGTGATCGGGATTTCCAGTGGCGTGCCATAGGAGTCGAGTCGCCGGTATTGGATTTTCTGGTCGCCATCCCAACCCCAGTGGGATTTGCGCGGGATTCGGAAACACGGGTGCATGAACACGAATATCGCCCGTCCGCCGGGTTTCAACGCCTTGCGGACGTTGGAAAACATCGCGACCGCATCCGCCACATCGTGCACCGCCATCAGGCAGGTCGCGGCGTCATGACTTTCATTCGCCCAGGTGCCGGAAATGCAGACATCCGCGATGACGAATGAAACCCGTGGGTCTTTGCCGTGGCGTGCCTTCGCGGCATCGATCAGGCGCGGGCTGGCATCCACGCCGGTGAATTTCCCGACCTTGCTTTCTAACAATGGTTTGACCAGCACGCCTTGTCCGCAGCAGACATCAATAATCGATTCGCCGGGTTTGGCATCGAGCATCCGCAGCGCGGCGGGAAGGATCACATTGCGATGGTAGTCCGAGCCGGATTCGCCGACGAGTTTGTCATACCATGCGGCCACCGGATCCCAACCACGATCTGCGGCAGGCGCGGACTTGTGAGGTCCGGCGGGGCCGGGTTTGCGCCCTTTCGGCGGTTGGGTCGGGCGGCGTGGCGGCTGGGGCATGGCGGGATGATTGGAAAAACCCGTGTAATCACTTCTTGCGGATACGCCAGATTTCCACGAGCTGGTTGCGCTCTGGAACGCGGCTGCTGAAACGGTCGGTCTGGCCGAGATAAAACGCCTGGACGGGTTGTCCGGGGCGTTTGACGCTGGAATACAACTGCGCGGCAGCCGTGGCGCGGTCCGAGGAGAGGGTGCGGTTGCCATCGACATTTCCGGTTTCGGAGGCATAGCCAATGGCCAGCACGAGATCGCCATCCGGGATATCCGCGACGAGGTTTTTGATCGCCCCCTCATCTGCGGGGTTGAGCTTGCTGGAGCCGGTGGGGAATTCGAGTTTGCGCAGGACTTCCGCGCCGAGTTCCACGCCGAATTTGCTGTATGCCTGGGTGATGTCGGAATCCGGAAGATTCTCTAGCTTGCGGAGGCTGCGGATCAATTCGACGGCAGCGGGAAGCAGTTCGTTTTCAGAGGCGGCGAAAAGTTTTGATTTCGTGGTCGATAGCTCGTTCTGGAGTTCGTTCACCTTGGCCTCGAAAAAATCCTTGGCACGCAGCGCTTCGTCGAGACGTCTCTGCAAACCGGCAAGGTCTGCCTTCGAGGCACCTTCACCCAGGGCTGCCAGTTCCTTGCGTGTCTGGTCGAGTTCCGACATCAATGCGTCATTGCGGGATTTGGCGGTCGCCAGTTCGCGGCGGATCAGATCTGCCTCAGAGCTGACCACGAGCGCTCGGCGGATTTCCTCCTGCATGCGCACGCTGTCCGCCGCGAGATTCTGGCGGCTGGTTTCTGACTGGAGCAACTTGGATTCGGTGGCGCGGTTCGTAGCCTCGGACTCGGTGAGAAGTTTTTCCAAGCTGCCGGCCATCACCACCATCGTGTCCGCTTCCTTTTTCAAACGGGATGCGACATCCTCGATCGATTCGGAGCCACCTTCCAGCGGGCGGAGGCCGAATTCCAGACGTTTTCGGTTCAACTGGTTTTGGAGGGCGTTGGTTTCCGCTTTCAGTTTGGCAACCTCGGCAGGGTCCGACGTGGCATGGCCGAAACCACCCCGCAGGGCGATGGCGACCAGGCCTCCGAGTAGGGCGATGATCACGAAACCCAGAACCACCATGGGTGGAATAGGTGCGCCGGATGGGGGGCCGGTTTGGGCGGACTCGTGGTCCGGCGATTCGATGTCCGCCTGGTTTTCGTTTGTTGGTTTTCCCTCCGACATGCGCGGAGGATGCCCGTCGGACCCTGCCGATGTCAATGCGGCGGATGCATTTCAGCAGGATTCACGCCCGGCACCAGCCTCAATGGGTGCCCAGCAGCCTGAGGAAATCCGTGGGATGCTCTATCAGGTGATTCGGGGACATGGCCGTCAGCGATTCGCGGGAGTTGAATCCCCAAGTGACCGCAGCAATCGGGATGCCGGCTTTTTGCGAGGCTTTGACATCGCGCAATTCATCACCGACGTAGAGCATTTCCTCGTTGCGGAGCGAGAAGGTTTTGCGGATCGCCTTGAGATGCTTCGCCTTGCCGGTGAGCTTGGAGGTGGAGGAAATAAAATCGAAATGCTCGCGCAAACCGTGATTATTGAGGAACAAATCGACGTTGGCACTGGCGTTGGACGTGAGGATGCCGAAGCCCTCGACGTGGCGGCGCATCTCCACCAGCACCTCGGCCATGCCGCCGATCAATTGCAGGCGCGTGATATTTCCCCGCATCAACCCGGTGCCGCGGGAAATCAATGCGGGTACCCGGCGCTTCGGGATTTTCAGGTGATCCAGCAGTTGGCTGAGTGAAAGGTGGCGCAGGAGATCGAGTTCGTGTTCCTCGATCTGCCGCAGCCCGAAGTCCGGGGCCATCTGGTTGTAGATGTGGCGGGACTCGCCCAAGGTGTCGGCGATGGTGCCGTCGAAATCAAAAACCAGCATTCGGTATTTCATGGGGCGTTTCTTTCCAGCGCATGGAGTCAGCGGCCCCGTGACAAATCAAGAACTATCGTGTGACAGATTAGGCCAGCGGTAAATTCGGATGGATGTCCTCACCGAGCGGCGATGATCCGCCGTGCAGGTGCCTGAGCAGCGCGGCGAAGCCGATCATCGCCGCATTGTCCGTGCAGAAATCCGGAGCCGCCGTGGCCAGCGCGAGTCCGGCACGGTTGCAGGCGATGGAAAAGGCATCCCGCAACGCGCGGTTGAGACTCACCCCGCCGGATAGAGCGATGGTTTTGCGGCCCGACTGCCCGGCCGCGCGCAGGGTCTTGCCGATCAGAATCTCGATCACTGCCTGTTGGAAGGAAGCCGATAGATTGGGTACGGAGACTTTTCCATGCTCCCGTTGGAGTGTGTAAAGCACGGCGGTTTTCAGGCCGGAAAACGAGAAATCCAGATGAGGGTCATGCAACATCGATCTGGGGAAATCATAGGCCGCCGGATTGCCTCCGCGTGCGGTCTTCTCGATCTCCGGACCACCGGGGTAGGGGAGTCCTAACATTTTTCCGACTTTGTCGAACGCCTCGCCCGCCGCATCGTCACGCGTGCCGCCGAGTTTGCGGTAATCCCCCGGACCCGCCACATCCAACAACAACGTATGGCCGCCGGAAACGATCAATGCCAGATGCGGCGGCACCGCCGTAAGTTCGATGAACGGCGAAAGTAGGTGGCCTTCAAGATGGTTGATGCCTAGAAACGGCTTGTCACACGCACAGGCCATGGCCTTGGCCGCTGTGCTGCCAATCAACAGCGACGAGGCTAAGCCCGGCCCGGTGGTCGCGGCAAAGGCGTCGATCTCGCTCATGGACACGCCGGCATCTGCCAAGGCCTTTTCGACCAACCCGCGTAGGTGGAGCGAGTGGTTGCGCGATGCCAGTTCGGGCACCACCCCGCCATGTTCGCGGTGCAATTCGATCTGCGAGGAAATCTCCGATGCCAGAACCACCGCGCGCTCTCCCTCCTCGCCGCGCACAAGCGCAACGGCGGTTTCATCACAGGACGACTCGATGGCCAGAATCAAGGGCACACGCGATTCATACCGGCGGAGGCACGAGAAACCGAACAAAAAATCAAAAGGAGTCTCTCCCGCCTGACTTTCGAAAAATTGCCAACAAATCTATTGGTCATCGGGTTTTTGCAATGCTAGGCTGTTCCCAAGTTACGTGTTGTCGCGACCCCAAATCTTCTTCCGTTCATCCGTCCTCGCTTGCCGTATGTTTGCGGTGGCTTGGGTTTGTTGCGTCGGGGCGGGCACTCAGGCCCGGGCCGCCACGGTTTCCGGTTGGGACATCGCGAAGATCGACGGCCACGACTACGTGTCGGTCGATAGCATCAAGAAATTCTATAATTTCACCAAATTGACCCGCGACGGAAATTCCGTGGTCCTTGAGAATGCCAAGGTCGAAATGAAGCTCAAGGTGGGCGGCAACGAATGCCTGATGAACGGGGTGAAATTCGTTTTCTCCAACAACGTCAGCACCTCGGGTGACAAGATCTATGTTTCACGGATGGATCTTGCGAAGCTGATCGACCCGGTGCTGAGACCCAATTTCATCAAAAACGCCGGGGATTTCCGCACGGTGATCCTCGATGCCGGGCATGGCGGCAAGGATCCAGGGGCCACCAACTCGCTGAACACCGAGGCCACTTACAATTTAAAAGTTGCCAATCTAACGAAATCCATGCTTGAAAAGGAAGGGTTCAAAGTGGTCATGACCCGCAGTGACGATCACTACCTGACACTTCAGGAACGCGTGGATCTGGCCAACGCCATTCAGGAAAGCGCCGTGTTTGTGAGTATCCATTTCAACTCCGGTGGGACCGGTGCCCGCGGGATCGAAACCTTTACGCTTTCTCCACCTGGAGTTTCCCACTATGGCCGGGAGTTCATCGCGGCCGACAACCAATCCCGGACCGGCAACGAACACGATTCCGCAAACATCGCGCTTGCTACCTCCGTCCATGGGTCGCTCCTGCGAAGGCTCCAAAAGAACACCTTCGACCGCGGCATCAAGCGCGCCCGCTTCAGCGTGCTCTCCGGAGTGAAACACCCGGCGATTCTTCTGGAAGGCGGGTTCATGACCCATCCGTATGAAGCGCGCCTGATCGACAACGAGGTGTATCAGGGAACAGTCGCCAATAGCATCGTCGATGCCGTGCGGAAATACAGGTTCGCAGTGGGCGGCAAGGTGCCCGATAAAGCTCCGAACTGAGATTTGGCTATAGCCCCGCTTGTAGCGGCGCTCTATGAGCGTCGATGCCGATGAAAGGCGCGAAGCTCTTCTTTGGCTTTTCTTGAACGCTCCGCCCTCGGGTGGAATCAGCGACGGTCGCAGACCGCCGCTACAGTTCGCGAGCTCTCACCGCCGATAATCGCCTCGGTCATGCGGAGGGCCTCGATATTCGGCCGCACGTCATGTACGCGGTGGAGCATCACCCCTTTTTCACGGGCTCTGGCGGTGATCGCTACCGTCGGCCAATCCCGGAGCGCGAGATCATCCGATCCGAGGATTTTTCCGATGAACGATTTGCGTGACACCCCGAGCAGCAGCGGTCTGCCGGGTGGGCTGAGGGTTTCCAGCGCTCGTAACAGTGCCAGATTGTGGTCCAGGGTTTTCCCGAAACCGATGCCTGGATCAAAACACAGACAATCCAGGGAAATGCCGACTTGTACGAGATCTTCCATACGGGAGGTGAAGAACTCCTTCACCTCCGCCACCACGTCGTGGTAAAACGGCGTGCTCTGCATGGTGCGCGGCTCACCCAGCATGTGCATCACCACCACTCCGCAGGCCGCCGCCGCACAGACTCCCGCCATGTCTGGATCCGCGCGCAGGCCGCTCACGTCGTTGACGATATCCGCTCCGGCGGCCAGCGCCGCGTCCGCCACGGATGCCTTCGAGGTATCGATCGAGATCCATCCATCCCACTCCGCTCTGAGTGCGGTGATAACATCCAGAGTGCGAGTCATTTCCTCGGTGGAGCTCACCGGTTGTGAGCCGGGCCGGGTGGATTCTCCGCCGATGTCGATAATCTCCGCACCATCCGCGATCATGCGGCGTGCATGGTCGAGAGCAGCCGCAGTGCCCTCATGGCGGCCGCCATCCGAGAATGAATCCGGGGTGACGTTAAGGATTCCCATCACCCGGCTGTGGCGGGTGAGATCGAGTGGGCGGCGTGGTGTCATCCAGATCATTTCAAAACTGACGGCTTGCAGCGTCCGTCGGGCAGGCATACTTTGCCCCGCATGAACCCGCTGGCAACTTTGAAAATCATGACCTTTACCGCAGCACTCATTGCGAGCCAGTGCTGCGCAGCCAGGGAGCCCGCCAAGGAGGTGTTCGAGGTGGAAGGTCCCAACGTCCGCGTGATGCGCCACGAGGATGGTTCCAAAACTTATTTCACCCGCAGCCCGGACAATAAGACGCTCACCAAGAAAAAACTCTCTCCCAATGGCGTGCTGACAATGCTCACCACCTACCGGATGGATGCCAATGGCAACCCGATGGGTTGTAAAATCGCCGATGGCCAGGGGCAGGAACTTTTCAAGGTGAGTTATGGCTACCGAAAATCCGACGCCCAGCTCGTGGAGGAGCGCATGTTCGATGCGCGGACACCCCGCAAGGATCCGAATACGGGTAAGGAAATGCCGGTGCAGGTCGTCAAATATGTCTATGACGCCCAAGGTAACCGCAGCGCCCCGATGATTTTCAACCTCTTGCCGGGCAAGACCGTCGAGCAGGTGTTCGGGGAGAAAACGTCGGAGCTGAAAACCAATCCGTTCAAGACCAAAAGCCCTCCGGGCGCTCCTGCCAATCCCAACGCCCGTCCGCTGAAACGTTGATCGCCAAACGCGTTATTTTTCAAGGCCGCGTCCAGGGTGTAGGATTCCGCTACACCGTCAAGGATCTCGCCCGCGGCTTCGATGTCTGCGGGTCCGTGAAAAACCTGCCGGATGGCAGTGTGGAACTCCAAGTCATGGGCGAGGCGGACGAAGTCACCGGATTTCTCCGTGAAATCACCGAGGAATCCAGTATCGCCCGCAACATCAAAACCCATTACTCGGAAATCATCCCTCCGCTGCAGCACTGCGGAGGGTTCACCATCGAGCGATAGCCGTGACGATCACTTCTCCCGACCATCACCTGGAGCATTGCCTCCACTGCCGGATTCCGGAGGTTCTTCCTTGGCCTGACGCGCTCGAATCACCGTGAACACCAAAGAAACAACCAACAATACGGTTCCAAGTATCAGGAAGGAAACGATCCGTTGGGCTCCTTCAAGTTTGGCGACTCCAACGACCAGGATATAAACCACGGTGAGCAACAACGTGTTATGCCCCAGCCAGCGGTATTTACGGGATTCGGTGAGCATGTTCATCAAATAGTAGAACAAGGCGAGACCCACCCAGGCCGCCGCCACCCAGATCCGCGGCACAAGGTGATAGAGCGCATAGGGAAACACCACGAACGCGGTCGTCAGATAGGCGTTTCGCATCATTTCGGTCTTCAACTCCAACCGGTCTTTCTTCCAGTGGAGGATCCGGGCACTGGTCAGTGCCACCACGCCGAATACCAGGCTAATCCCGTTCTCCTGTTTGACGAGCACCATGTAACAAACTACCACCACCAGATAGATCAGGAAATTGGCGATGATGATGAAACGCGAGCGGAACCAGATCGCGGTCGTCACCACCAACAGGCTCTGGGCCGCCAACCAGACGAATAATTCAGGAATCTCGAACGCCTTGATCAACGCCATGTTGAGCGCCGCGTAACCGGTCATCGCATAAACAAAGGTCGAGACCCGGCTTTGTTCGCGCATCCAGAACATCACTGCAATACCTAACAACACCAGCGAGGCGAACCCGTTGGCGGCAATGAAGACATCACCATATCGAACCAGCGTGTGCAGCAGAAACAGCGCGTAACCCCCGCAATTCAACATGGCCCCCACCAACACCACCGGCTCCTCGGACGTGCGGTCGCGCCGCCAACTCATGGCACCCGCATGCAACACCATCCACACCAGCAACAGACACACCCCCACAAACGGACCCGTCACCACCTCCGGTTTGTGGCCGATGATCGGATTCCCGACCGCCCAGATGAGATAAGTGGAAAATGCCAGCGGAATGGCCATGACCCAAAGCCATGGATTATCGAACTTCCGTCCCGCCAGCAGCGCATAAACAGCAATTACGGTCACCATCGTAAAAAGATACCAAGGAGTGCCCACCGCCAACGCCGCAGCATAGCCGGTGAACATCGCCAACCCGATCTGGAACACCGTTCTGCGCAGCCAGGCAATGCCAAGATTGACTACCACAACTCCAGCCAGCAGGCCCGCCTCAACCGGTGAATCCGCCGCAAAAACCGGAACCGCCCCGAAGTAACTCAACCTCAGCGTGGCGAAAAATAACAGAATCATGCCGGCCCCACGGAAATACCTGGCCAACAACGGAATCGGACGCTGCAACAACCGAGCCAACACCAACAAACCCACCGCAAGCATCCATCCTATCCCCGATGGCAGTGCCGGCGGCAGATTGGGCCAAGGCAGCGACATGCTCAGCGCCACGCCGATCGCCAGCACCAGAATGCCAACCTTGGCAAACAGATTCTGACCCACCGCCATTTCCAACTCCTTACCCTTCCGCTGGATATCAGCTTCCGGAATGCTTGCCTGCGGGCGCACCTCGCTCATGCCAAGCGCACGTTCGATCCGGGCGAGTCGTTTCTCCAGAAGCGCGAGGGTTTCCTCAACGTTCAGCGGAGTGTCGTTCGTGTCTGTTTCATTCATCGCGGTTTCAGGGCTTGGAAAATTCGCTATCGACCGAAGGGAGATGGAAAACCGATATCGTAACACCTAACAAACCTAGCGCGGACGCCACGAGAAAGAATCACAAACACCGTGGCTTCGCTTGCTTTCGTTCGTGATCCGTAGCGGCAGCGTTCCTCCGCCTGAACCCACGGAAACCGGATGCCGCAAGTAAAATTCTTGTAACGACACCGGCCCGTGAGTCTAAACCGCGGAATGACTTATTTCAAACCTTTGATATAAGCGGCGATCGCCTTGGCGTCGTCATCACTCACACCGGCGATCGGCTTCATGTGAACCTTATCGCCTTCCTTGACACCTTCCTTGACGGCCTTCACGACCTGAGCCTCGGTGGGCTTGGTGACGGTCAAGTCTTTACACTTGAGCTTCTTACCCATCGCGGTCGCACCCTTGCCGTCCGCACCATGGCAGGACGCACACTTGCTGGTGAAGACGGCGGCTCCGTCGGCGGCTCCGGAATTGAGGGTGGCCGCAGCAAACACGGCGACTCCCAGTAAACACATTTTGATTTTCATGGTTGTTGTTTCTACAGGTTGTTATTTATTCTATCAATCCCCCACCCACACGGACGGAGAAAATTTTTCCAGTGGAATCATTCACCCTCCACCTGATGGGGCACATGGCCCGCGGTCGGCAGCCGCTCGGAGAGAAACAGCTTGATCAACACCGTGAGGATGATGAACGGCAGGGACAGTATGATCACTCCCAGCAACCAGCCTTCGGCACCGGCAAATTCGAACTTGTAGCTCATCACACCGCGCAGACTTTTCGAATAGAATTGCCCGCCCATCACGACATTCCAGCGCATGGCCAGTACACCGATTAGGATGAGAAACGCACTGGTTCCATACGTCCACTTCCGTATCACGTCAGGGACGATTTTGCGCGTGACCTGAAGCGCGCCCAGCGCAAGCAATGGAACCAGGGTTCCCATCAGAAGCTGGCCGATGCTTAGGGTGTAGAACAACCGCTGTTGGGCCATGTACTCCATCACATGAAAACCTTCCTGGGCGGAATACGCGCGGTGGACCCAGTCCAACGCTTCAATAGTGGCATCGATCACGAGTCCGTAGAACAGGAACATGCCCATCGCGTCGAGACAGCGCATGTCGATGGCACGCCCCCGGATCTTGCTGAGCAGAATGTAGAGAAAAACACAGAGCGCGATTCCCGAGACCATCGCCGAGAGGATGAAGATAATGGGCATGATCGAGTTGCCCCACCATGGATTGGCCTTGATTGAGCCGAAGATGAATCCGACATAACCGTGCAGCAGGAATGCGGACGGAATACCCACAATCGAAATGATCCAACTCATCTTGTCATCGAGTTTGATCGCTTTTTCCGACACGTCGGTGACGCCTACGGTGAGCGTGCGGTAAATAAAGCCCTGTAGGCCTTTTTCCGTTTTCCCCCACTCGACTAAATTCTGCCGGTAATCGAGCCACAACTCCAACAGCAGTACGGCCATCAGATACCATGCATAGACGAAGCCGAAGATGGCCATCGGAGATGTCAGGTGCGGCGTGATCATGATCTGGATCGAACGTTCGGGGTGTCCGAGGTGGCACAAAAGAGGCAGAGTCGCGCAAAGCATGAAGGCAAGAGCAGTGAGCAGCGAGAGCCGGTAAACCGGTTCGAGCGGCTTGACACGGAATACCCTGACCAGCGATGCCATGATGAAGGCACCGGCAACCAAACCCGTGATATACGGGTAGAGCACGATGAGCACACCCCACAAGGGATGGTTGCCCGATTCATTAGGATAGACATAACCATCGAAGTGCGGAGCAGCTTCGGTAATGGCGGTGGCGAGTTGCATGTACATATTATCTTACCTCCTTATCAAGGTTTGCGTAGAGGAGCCTGGCGTTGGTGCCAAGGTGTGGTTTCAGGGTGTTGACTTTGTTTTTCTGAACAAAGGCCAGCAGCGGATCATCCTCAATTGGATTTTTCAAATCGCCGAAGACACGGGCTTGGGTGGGACAAATTTCCACGCAAGCGGGTTTGAGTCCGCGGGTGATGCGGTGATAACACAACGTGCATTTCTCCGCAGTATTGGTCTCGGGATTCATGAAACGGCAGCCGTAGGGGCATGCCTGAATGCAGAACCCGCAACCAATACAATAGGACGGATCCACCAGCACGGCACCGTCCGGCGAGTCAAAAGTGGCACCCACCGGGCACACTTGCGTGCACGGCGAGTCCACGCACAGGTTGCAGAGCTTCGGCACGAAAAACGATTTGAGGATCTCCTCTTTCGGGACCATGGTGGGAGGGAATCCACCGCGACCGCCATTGGGAGAATCCACCAATACCTCGCCACGCGCCGTCAATTCTCCGGCCTTGGGCTTTTTGATGATGTATCGTTCGACCCAGGTGCGGAAGTAATGACTGGCCTCGGGCACGTGGTTTTCGGTCTTACAAGCATCAGCGCACAAACCGCAGCCGATGCACTTGTCCACATCCACGCACATCAGCCACTTATGCTGATAGGGATCATAATCGGAGGGTGCGACCTTGGTGATGAACATCTGCTTGATCCGCTTTGCCAGCGGCAGCGCGGCAAGCCCGGCCAGGACTCCGCCC
This sequence comes from Akkermansiaceae bacterium, assembly GCA_903906515.1. Lineage (GTDB taxonomy): Bacteria > Verrucomicrobiota > Verrucomicrobiia > Verrucomicrobiales > Akkermansiaceae > Luteolibacter. Next base: position 31,448 of record CAIVKO010000228.1, on the reverse strand, counting down.
AGGGTTGCCAGAATTCTACGGCGTGAAACGGGGGCGCTCATTGGGGTGTTGCTTTGGAGGATTGATTTTCTGGTGCTGCTGGTGCTGCTGGTGCTGCTGGTGCTGCTGGTGCTGCTGGTGCTGCTGGTGCTGCTGGTGCTGCTGGTGCTGCTGGTGCTGCTGGTGCTGCTGGTGCTGCTGGTGCTGCTGGTGCCGCAGCGGCGGGCTCCGGCGGCGTTTCGTTCGGTTGGTGGGGAAGATGACACTCGATGCATTTGCCTTCGTAGTGATCCTTGACGACGATCTGCTTGAAAGCCTCCGGACGGCTCGGATTGGCCTCGTGACACCGGAGACAGACTCCTACCGGTGGTTTCGGGGGTTTGGCTTTGGGATCCGCGAACTGCGCCGGAGTCATCGGCCCGTGGCATCCTTCGCATGAGAGAGTCTTGTGGCTGCCTTTTTCAAAGACCGCAAGCACCTCGGGATAATGTTTACCGCAGGCGATCTTGCCGGCAAAAGTGGTGGGCAGCGCGGCACGCTCTATCAGAGCATCTCCTCTATAGAAGCCGTGCTCACGGAAAGACGAGGGCGTGAGCAAGGTGCGGGCGACCAGGAAGGTGATCACGATCATGAAGATCAGCAACACCAAGCGGCTTATTTGCGGTGGGAGAGAGAATAGTATTCTCATAGGGGTTTCATAAATCGTATGGATTGTCAGTCTGGATGACGCGAGTGGTATATACGCGCATCTATGCTCACAGACTGATCAATTTCTGTCCTAGAGACAACCGGATAAGAAACAGTGCTGAATATTGAGCGGGATATGCGGACTTAAAGGTATTCTATTCTATTTTCTCTCGGAAATCTGCATTCCCGTGAACTTCAGATCCTATCCGAGGTCGCTTAAAACAAGATAAAATCCCGTCAAACCCATCAAATCCGCACTCCAATTTGCTTACGATCACGCACAGAGGAGAGATGCACCTGCCCGTCGCAGATCGCAGAGCGAAGTCGGGTGATCGCCCACGCGGATGTTTGATCGATGGATGGAGCGAAGCTCGCTCCATCGTAGCCCCATCCGCAGCGGCGGACATGTTACGCCGCCCCTTGATTTACTACTCCGATTGCTCTCAATAAGACCAATGAAACTTTGAACGTCCCGTCACTCCGCCTGGGCCTGGCCGTTGTGGCAATCGGCACACGATGGATCGGAGAATTCCGAGTCGATGTGGATGAACGGCACACCCGCAGGAGCGTATTTTTCCAACTCCTTGCCGGCCCCTTGAGACACGATGATATGGCAGGCATTGCAATCACTGCCCTTGATCGAGGTCTTGCCATCCGAGGCGAGGTGCTTGCCATCGTGGCAGCGGAAACAGCCGTTGGAATCCTTATGCCCGATGTAGTCCGGGTGAGCCCGCCAATCCGCCTTCATCTCAGGGAAGAAATTGACCTTATAAATCGCCTTGGCCTCGGCAATCAGGGAGTCCACGCGTTTTTCGTTAGGATAATCGGCTCGCAACGATGCCTCGATTTTCTGTTGGGCCTCTTCGCGGGTGGCGTAGTTCTGAACCAGCGCCTTGACCACGTTTTTCTTGGCCCACGGGATGGAGGGATCGATGCGACCGTTCGCCATCGACTGGTCCACGGCGGCATTCGGCGAGAGAAACTTGTGGGACGGACGATTGTGGCAATCCATACAATCCATGTTGCGGATTTCATGCTTCGAGATATCATCCTTGAACTCCTCGGTGCGGTATTCGGTGACCTTGCCGTTCGAATCGGTGACACGCACCCAGGGGATGCTGAGACGGTCCTCGTCGGTGTGGATGAACTCGATCTTGTTGGATACGTTCATGTGCGAGTGAATTCCCTGCACGGGCCCCTTCACGGGATCGCTGCCACCGACCTTGAGGATCATCTGCACGGTAAACGGCGTGTTCGCTTCGTCAGACAGGAAGTGCTTGAAGGTTTTGTGCACGTCCCCGATGTGTTTCTGCGACCAGTGGCAGGTCTGGCAGGTTTCCTGGGCGAGGCGCAGGTTGGGGTTGCGGATCTTGATCGGACGGTCGAAATCGCCCATCACCTCATGATACATCTGTTTCACTCCGTTGATCTTGGTACGGATATAAGCGGTGGTTCCTGGCCCGATGTGGCAGGCGACGCAGTCCACATTGGCATGTGCGGAGTGCTGATAAGCCTTGTATTCCGGCTCCATCGGCGTGTGACAGGTCTCACCGCAGAACGAATTCGTCTCCATCAGGTGGTATGTCTCGTAACTGCCGAACGCGGTGAGGAAAATGAATCCCAGGCTGCCACCGACAAACCCAACCAACAACCTGCGGTCGCGTTTACGGGCGAGATTGACGTGAAGGATCAGGTGAGAATCATCGTCCGCAAGACCTTTGCGCACCCTGCGGGTCTCCAGAATATAGCCCGCGATCACCATCGCCAAGCCAAGCAAAAGGAACATCGGTGCCACGACATACGCCAGAATGCCCATGTAAGGGTTGGCGTGGGCGGCCATCAGGTCCACCGCAAACAATAACACAAAGGCGAAAAACGCGGAGAAGGACAAGACCGCGCCGGATAGGCTCAGCCAGTTGCGGAGCCGGCTCAAACGGGTAGACGTGGATTTGGCGGGTGGTGTGTCGTCACTCATGATTTTGATATAGGATGGAATCGGGGGATGTGTCTATGTATAAAAGCGGGGCCTTGTTGCCAAGACCCCGCCTAAGATGCCTGCGGATACAGCCGCAGCTACTGCTAGAGGTTATTTCTTGAATGCACGGATGTATTTCACAAGATCCTTGGCATCGGCTTCGGTGATTCCCTTGTCCTTGTAGCCCTTCATCTTGTCCTTGCCGTCGAGGATGGCCTTGACGCCCTCGGCATCAGGGAAGCTCTGTCCGTCGGCGGTGGTGTAATCCTTGACCTTCTGCTTCTTGCCCATGGTCGTCTGGCCCTTGCCATCCGCACCGTGGCAGGATGCGCATTTGGAGGCGTAGGTTGCAGCGGCGTCACCATAGGCGACTGGCGCGGCGATCATCAGGGCGGCGGCAAACAATGTGGTTTTCATATTTGTTGGTTTGGTTGTTGTTTATCAACTTGAATAATCAATCGCATCAGAAGCGAACTTGCAAGCCCGTAGATACCATCTGGGCGGTGAAATCGCTGTAACCGCCGCTTTGATCAACGGCGGCGCCAGTATCGCTCGTAATGAAGCCATAACGCAAGGTCCACACCATGTTCGGATTGATCACCCGACTCAACGTCAAACTGGCACCATATTCCTGAGTTTTTAATCCGTAACCCATGGAGCCCGCATAGGCGTTGTAGTTACTGGCCCCATAGTAGGTGAAGCTACCGGTAAGTTGGGTTTTATCATCAATCGCGTAGCCAGCACTAATGCTGGTTGAAAAGTAATCATTATCCGAGTCGGTGATACCGGCGAAGGGAGTTTCGGTATTCGACCAGATATAACTTCCAGTTGCTTGCAAATAGAAATTACCTGTAGGTGACCATGTGATGCTTTCGCTAAGGATGCTACTGGTTGTTTCGCCGCTTTCGATTTTCCTCAAGATATCGCCACTTGCAGGTGTGGAACCAACTGCTCCGGGTTCCCATACGCTGCCACTGTTGCTGAACTCAGTTTGGCTGTAATCATAACGAGTGACCAGCGAAACATTGCTCATCGGCCGCCATGTAACGCGGAAGTTAAGGTCATACAACTGCGTGTCGTGCTCCATCATAATGGCAGTCATGCCCTGGGAGCCAAAAGTTTGAACGCCCGTGCCCGCATTGCCCGAAGGATCGAAGGACTGCTGACGATCAGCATAGAGACCCTGAACCGCAAAACTCAAACCTTGAACGGGATACCAATTGGCACCTGCCGTGTATTCCTGTTCATCAATTTGTATGTCGTTTTTCAGCAGGCTCCGATCCGTGGCATTGGTAGCGGTAGTATCTCGCCACAGCACGTTTTCATCGGTTTGCCCCCACTGCCCTTTTGCATAGAACACCCAATCGCTCAATCCAGTATAGCGCACATCAAGAGCTCCGATGGTTTCGTCCTTTTCACTGTCCGCCGAGTTGGAGACTGTCCCTTTGATAGTAGCCGGGGTTTGTGGCAGGTAAAAGCGATTCAAGCTCACGGCACTCTGGTCTTCATGTTCATAGCGCAACGAGGGAGTAATGGTCAGATCAGGTGCTGCGACCCACATCAGGTTTAGGTTGCCAATGATTTGGCTCAGATCGCCGCCACCGATGGTGTTCTTATAGGCCTCTGCCCGAGTGCCTGAATATGCAGGATTAGCGGAACTGATGCTGCGGCTGCTGCCACTGGTATCGGTGTCGACAGTGTTATAAGCAAAGCCTGCAGAGAGCCAGATGTTGTCATTGAAACGAGTCACGCTGTGGATATTGCCTGCGAACAGATCCATTGTGTATTCATCCGTTTGCGAAACTTCTCGATAAGCGTTGGAGCTCGTCGTCGAGGGAGGAGGAGTGGTGGACAGATAACCGCGGGTATTGGTGCGGGTATTCGAGTAGCTGGAGTGCTCATAAACGAGGCCCATGCCGAGATCGGTGTTGCCAAGAGTGTGCTCGATATCAAGTTCGAAGGTATCGGTTTTTTCATCTATATCCCATAACGCGGGTGCCACCTTGTATTGGTCGGCGGAGGCGGGGAGGGTATTCGATGGTATACCTTCACCCCATGCGATGGAATCCTTTTGACCATTACGGAAGTCATGTTTGTAGTTGAAGGTGATTTCTGGCAATTTATCCATGCGTAAACCGGCTTCAAAGTAATATTGACCACGCTCCACAGACAATTCATCGCCCCATGGTGGGACCCCATATTCTTGCGCACCACTGAGAAAGCCTCCTTTGCCGTCATACCAGATGCTGTATTGTTTGTATCCCGTCTTGATGTAGCCGACATCGTTCTTGGTGAGTCCGATATTACCCTCATAGTCTTCCAAACCAAACAAGGCGTGTCCGTCAATCGTTAGCGTGGTTGAGTCATTGAGCGATTTGGTGTATTGGAAGGAATCAATGCCACCGTAGAGGCCGCCGTCGATTTGAGATCGGCGCTGCATGCCGGCCTGATCGCCACTAACGAAGGTCCCGCCGATGGTGAAGTTGATCCAGTTGGAGGCTTCGGTGGAGGGCGGGGCAGCAGGCGCTGTTGTGGTGCCGCCTTGAGCGCTCGTCATCGTGAGCATCATGGCCGGTGCCAAGAGTGCGATACGGAACGAGCGAATAGTCTTGGATTGGGCAAGAATCGGTGAAAATCTAATTGGTTTCATGTCAAATATTGATTTGAGGTTACAGAAAGATGGTGGATTAGAAGCGTAGTTCGACATTAGTGTTGGAGCCGTGGACAGCTTCGTGACAACCGGCACTCCAGCAGGTTCCCCGCCTTACGTTGCTCGAGTGTCCACCGGAGGGTCCCATGGTTGGATTCGCGTTGCTGCTTCCGGTGTCGCTATGGCACTTCACACACAAGGCTTGGTTGCGTTCGGTGAGCATCTTCTGGTTTACGGAACCGTGCGGGTTGTGGCAGACGGAGCAACCTTCCTTGACGGCGTCGTGGGAGAAGACAAAAGGACCAGCTTGTGCCTTGTGGCACTGGAAGCAGGTTTCATTTTTGCCACCGAGTTGGGTTCCACCGCCTTTGATGGCATTGCCCTTGTGCGGGTTGTGGCAATCCGAGCAGCTCATCTTGCCTGCGAGCACGGGGTGACTGAAGGGCATCATGAACTCGGCTTTCTTGTCGAGGTGGCACTGGAAGCAGGTTTCCGGGGATTTCTTGGGATTGACGATGGTTCCTGCGCCGCCGCCTGCAGCGACGTGCTTGCTGCCGGGGCCGTGGCAGGATTCGCAGCCGATGTCTTTGGCATTGGTGCCCTTGGCTTGGAGCTTGGCGTGATCCGCGGTGCGGAAGTCACGGGTGACCTTTTCATGGCACTGCGAGCAGGTGTCGGAACCAACAAAGGAGGCCCCGGGGATTCCTGGAGGGGCGACAATGGCTTGGCTTCCGGTAGTACAGGAAATTACGATCAAGCCGGCAGCCGAGGCGGCTCCGGTGATCCAGACGGCTTGCCCCTTGAGGGCTTTGAGGAATCGTTTCATGTTTGATGGATTCTGGTTATGGTGTTTTTCAAGTTTCATATATGCTGACTCGCGCACCCTCGTCCTATCGGAAATTAAGAGATTTATGTCAAAATCATTTTCTTTGAAACAGGCCAGAATGGCCCATTTGCACATCGGTGCGCAATTTTCGCTAAATCATGCGCAGTTAGCCGGTCACTTTTGAAAAGGAGGCTTGTTCACAACACGAATTTTCACCACAGAGGCACAGAGAGAAGAAGAGGACACAGAGAAATCGATAAAACATTCTCTACGGTTAAAAAAGCCCGATGACCCGGGGATTTAACGGTCTTATAAGTTCCGTTTCACCCGAGCCTTGGGTCTTAATAGTCAAAGAACCGGCCAATTCCGAGCTAACCTTCGATCTTTGACTTTGGAATCCATCCTCCTCCAACCTGCCAGTTAGATCGTCAATTTCAGGCCCCGGAGCGGGCCACAGAGCCTATCTGAACAATCACTCGTTAGGCAAGGACCGCCTCTCCGAGCGGTCCACGTGCATGAGGTGTGAATGAAAAGAGAATGCGGAGTTCTACAAATCATTCATTCGCATAATCATTCGCCACCCATGCGCGTGGACCGCTCGGAGAGGCGGTCCCTGCCTATGCGCGGATCATTCTCACCTCATGCCCCGGACCGCTCGAAGAGACGGTGCCCGCCAACTCAAAACAACCTATCAGACTTCCGCTGGAACTCCTATCGCCGCCTCGACTCTTCCGGCGATCAGTTCGGCGAGTTGCTCTTCTCCTTCTTCGCGGAGGAAGTTGCAGTAGTTGGAGGCCACGGCCTCGAGGTCATCCGCGTATTCGGAGCCGAGGGATTCGAATCCAGCTAGAGCATTTTCGAAGTGGCGGCGTGCCCATGCGCGATCGCCGGTGGCAAGCAGGGCGAGGGCGAGGTTGTTATGGGATTGGGCGGTGTCCGGATGTTCCTCGCCGAACAGGCTGCGGCGGGTTTCCAGCGCCATCATGTGCATTTCCCGCGATTGCTCGTGGTAACCGGCCGCTTGATAGAGAGCGCCCAGATTGCTGGAGACCGTGGCGGTTTTTTCATGGTCCTGGCCGAGTTGGGAGTGGACGATTTCCAAGGCGCGCAGAAAGTGGGTCTCTGCGGCGTTGAGATCTCCGGTGGCCTTGTAGAGGAAACCGAGGTTGTTGGAGATGGTGGCGATGTCCACCATGAGCGGTGGTTCGTGAAGCTCGAAGTATTCGATGGCACGGTGCCAGTATTCGACTGCCCTCTCGCTGCGCTCAAGGCCGTCGTAGGCGGCGCCTAGCCCGGCGTAGAGGCGGCCGATCTGGGCGAAGCGGTCCGGGCGGTTGTCCAATTGGTCGATGGCCTGACGGTAGTCATCGCAGGCAAGCTCGAAGTTGCCGATTTCGCGGTGGATGTCGCCGCGGATTTCGAGGGTGGAGGCGAAGGCATCGATGCTATCGAGATTTGGGCCCAAGGTTTGTTGGGATTTTTCCACGGCGGCGGCGGCGGCGTGGAGGGCCTCTTCGAGGTTTCCGGCGGCACGTTTGGATTCCACACGGTTCTGAAGAATGCTGATAAATGTAGCGGTGGGAGAGTCCATGGTGGGAGCGAAAATGGTGTATCTGTGTTTACTATGAATGATTTTCAGGCTCTGACGAGCGCAAATCTCGATTTCCGGAAAGTCTTTCGAATAATTCTTTTCTGGATGCGGGGAGTTGGTAGAGCGCGTCGGTCAGGGAGAGTTCCGCATCCCTTTGATCGTGGGATATTCCAAGCAAGCGGGCGAGTTCGCGCTCGAAGTGGCGGAGTGCCCGCAGACTGGGCTCCGCGTTGTCGATGTGATCCAGCGCCCGGTCCAGCAAATCGTGAAGTGCGGGGTCCGGGTGTTCCTGTTCGACTGCGGATTCGAGGAGTTGGCAGCAATAGGCGGCAAGCAGGGTGGAGGTGTAGTTTTTCCGCAATCCCTCGCGCCAACTGCGGATCGAAACCTCGCGCAAGGCGTGCAGCTCTCCGCGCCTTGCACGTTGAAAGGTGATCTCGCCGGAAAAAAACAGATCCAGCCGCCCGGCAAACGGGCTGCCCGGCCGGCGGGCACCTTTGGCCACGGTCTTGATCAGGCCATGCGCCCCGGTGAACCAATGCACGATCCAGCTTGTATCCGTCAACCGGGTGAGGCGGATGAGGGTGGCTTGTGTGGTGTGCACGAGGCGGTGGTCCGGTTTCTCACTTGATGGTGAATTTTCTGCCGCGTCCGGTTTCCCATGCGGTGCGCAAGCTGTTATAGAGAGCGCCGAGTTCCTCCGCGGATTCCACGCGGTATTCGATCTCACGGGCATGGGTGGTTTCGGGGAATTTCTTGATCACCATGTTTTGCGGGTTGCTGCCGGTGATTTCGGACCCTCTGTCGAGGACTTCGCGGCCACGATCCACCAGGCGGGCGGCGGCGGCTCCGGTCCCGGTTCCTTTCATCGAGTCGGTCAGCGGAGCCAGGAAGTAGAAGCGGACCAGCGCCTGACCCAGGGCATCCACCGTGACCTCATCGACGGCGATCCCGCCATCCAGGAGGTATTTGTGACGGCTGATGGCGGAAATGCGTTCGAGCGCGACCATGTAGTGGCCGCCTCCCACGCTGGCTTGCCAAAAACGGTTGGGTTGTTGGGAATCATCGGTTTTGGGATTTGCGGGAGTCCCCGTCCCGTTTGTGGGCGGCGTCTGGGCTTGGATTTCGGTGAAAACTGCGGACAAAACCAAGATCACGGCGAGAATGGATTTCTTGAACATGGGGAAACGTTGCCAGAGCCATGGCCGATTGACCAGCAAAGTCGTAATGATTCGGAAAAGTTAAGGATTGTCATAATTGGTGTGCGTGGCTATACTCAACGCATGGTTCGCTATCGTCCAAACGTCGCCGCTCTGGTGATGAATTCGGCAGGCGGTCTGCTGATTTGCGAGCGGGCCACCTTAGCCGGGGCGTGGCAATTTCCTCAAGGCGGGGTGGATCTTGGGGAAACTCCCGAGCAGGCGCTCTTCCGCGAGGTGCGTGAAGAGGTAGGTCTGCTCCCCCGACATTATGAAGTGGTGGAACGCAGGGAAGGTTACCGCTATCTTTACCCGGTGCATGCCCGCGGGAAAAAAATCCGCAAACACGGCAGTCACGGTCAGGAGCAGACGTATTTCCTCTGCCGTCTGAAATCCGATGCGCCGCAGATCAATGTGCACCAACGCCCACGCGAATTCCGCGCCTACCGCTGGATCCCGCCGGAGGAATTCGACATCGAATGGCTACCACCCTTCAAACGCGACGTTTACCGCGAGGTGATGCGCGATTTTTTCCAGATCGAGCTTTAAGGGTGTCCGACACCGAGAAGCAGGGCAATGACCCGCCATGCGAAACCTGCCTTGGACTTCCATGGCCGCGCCGGTCTCACGATCTCCCAACCGCGCTCGTTTGCCAGCGCGGTGAGTTTCGGTGACGGATTGACGACGGTGGCCGCGCCGCAAAGTTCGAGCATCGGCAGGTCCGCCCGGCTATCGGTGTAGCCGTGGCACCCGCGCAGCCTGCCGTTTTCAAAATACGATGGAGGTAGTAGATCCCGCAACCGTGCCACCTTGGCTGCGCCCTTATGGTTTTCCAATTCGGGAAACAAGGGGCCGGTCTCCACCAGGGTCCCCAGCGAGAGGTTGAATCCAAGTTCGCGGCCGATTTCCGCCACGTAAAATTCCGGGCTCGCGGAGGCCAGGATTAGCAGATGGCCCTGTGCGCGGTGTTGTTCGAGTTTTTCCCGGAGTTCCTGATAGATTCCGGGCATCAGGGAGGCGGCGAATTCCCGCGAGTATTCCGCAAGCATCTGCGGATCGATCCGCCAGAGGTAACTCAGGAAAACCCGCTTCATTCCGGCGGTGCCGATGATGCCGGCAAAGGGCACGAGAGCGAGGAATATCGGTAGAAACAGCGCCCGCCATGGCTCTTTTTTCACAACAAAATCACGGAATAACAACTGGCAATCCCACGCGATCAAGGTGCCATCAAGATCGAACAGGGCGATGCCGTTAGGCGGTATGGCGGGTAAGTCTTCAGTCATCGAAAATCAAGGTTTGTGCGCGGCGAACTCCCTGCGATATGCCAGCGGGCTGATACCCACCGCCTGCTTGAATTGCCGGGAAAACGCCGATTGATCGGAGTAGCCACAGGACAACGCGATTTGCGCGATCGGTTCGTCGGTGGCGGTGAGGCGCTTGCACGCGGCGTCGATACGGACTTTCACCAGATACTGGCCGGCGGTGACGTGAAACAACGCGCGGATCCGCTGATCAAACTGATAGACCGAGAGTCCCGCTATTTCCGCGAGAGCCGGGAGTCGCAAGGGCTCGTCGTAATGGCGGTGGATGTGATCGGTGGCTGCGGACATCGCCGCGTAATCCGCATCCGGCGCGCCCGAGGCGTGGAGATCGCGGGAAATCCCGCAAATGCCGACGACCTCCCCATTTTTTCCGGGCACGGGTTCCTTGTAGGTCAGGCACCAACCCCTGCGTCCGCCGGGATAGAGGTGGAGTTCCAGATGATCGCGGATGCCGAATCCTCCGCGCAGGATGTCACGGTCTTGCCGTGCAAAAGCCTCGCCCAGCGGCGGCGGGAACAACTCCTCCGCCGTATGCCCGATCACATCGTCTTTTCCGGCCAATCCGCAGCGTGCGGCAAGCGTGTCGTTCACCGCCATGTAGCGTCCCAGCGCGTCCTTCACAAAAAAAACGATATCCGGCACACCATCGAAAAGCCGGTCCACCGGCAATAGTCCGCCGATCGATTCAAAAAAGGATTTCCGGAGTGACGCGGCGTGTTTCATCGGCTGGACGGATGTTTCTTATGCGAATTCAGAAGTTCCGGCTAGCGCATTCGCCAAGACCCGCATGATTACACTGCATATCCCCCATGAATCACGCCGCCCTACATGTCATTGAAAGCCATACCGAAGGCGAGCCCACCCGCGTCGTGATTTCCGGCGGGCCTGACTTGGGTGCCGGGCCGCTGTCCGAACGGGCGTTGCGCCTGCAACGGGATCACGACTGGCTGCGCAGCACGGTTTGCAACGAACCCCGCGGCCACGAGGCCATGGTCGGAGCCCTGCTCTGTGAACCCTACGAGCCAGACTGCGTCTGCGGCGTGATTTTTTTCAACAACGTCTCCCCCCTCGGCATGTGCATCCATGGGACCATCGGCCTGGCCGTGACCCTCGCGCACCTCGGAAAAATCAGCGTCGGTAGCCACCGCATCGACACACCCGTCGGCGTGGTCACCGCCACTCTGCGCGAGGATGGTTCCGTAGAGGTCGCCAATGTCCCCAGCTACCGGACCATCGCCGATGTGACCGTCAACGTGCCAGGCCATGGCACCGTGCGCGGCCATGTCGCATGGGGAGGAAACTGGTTTTTTCTCATTGATGGACAAGGACCTGCGGTCTGTCATGCCAATCTGGAGGAACTCACCGCCTTCGCCTGGTCGGTCAGGAAGGAACTCGCCGCCCAAGGCATCACCGGCGATCAGGGCATGGAAGTCGACCACATCGAGGTCTTCGGCCCGCCGACCGACCCCGCGCTGGCGGATAGCCGGAATTTTGTGCTTTGCCCGGGAAAAGCGTATGACCGCTCGCCCTGCGGCACCGGGACAAGCGCTAAACTCGCTTGCCTCCATGCTGCTGGAAAATTCAAACCCGGCCAAACCTGGCGCCAAGCCGGCATTCTCGACACGGTTTTTCTTGGCAATATCGAAGAACTTCCAGATGGTCGGATTGTTCCGCGCGTTTCCGGGCGGGCGTGGGTGAACGGCGAGTCCACCTACCATTTCGATCCGTCAGATCCATTCCGATACGGCATTCCCACCATTCTCTAACCAATAAACACACCACACATTATGAGCATCACATGGAAGGGCGTCATGCCCGCCACACTGACCCAATTCAACGCCGACCTCACCATCGACCACGGCATCATGGCCGAGCATGGCAAATGGCTGATCGAGAGCGGCTGCACCGCCATCGTCGCCCACGGATCACTTGGCGAGGGCGCCACGCTTTCCTTCGCGGAAAAAGTCGCGTTGCAAAAAACCTACGTTGCCGCAGTCCCGAACACCCCGATCATTCCGGGCGTCGCCGCGCTTTCCACCAAGGAAGCCGTGGATCTCGCCAAGGCCGCCAAGGACAACGGTTGCCGTGGACTGATGGTGCTGCCTCCCTATCTTTATTCGTCCGATTGGCGCGAAATGAAGGCCCACATGGCCGCCGTCATCGGTGCCACTGATCTGCCGTGCATCATCTACAACAATCCGGTCGCCTATAAGACCGACTTCACCCCGTCCAACATCAAGGAACTCGCCGATGAGTTTTCCAATGTGGCCGCGGTCAAGGAGTCGTCCACCGACGCGCGCCGCATCGCCGGCATCCGCGAACTCTGCGGCGACCGCGTCGCGCTCGGCGTGGGTGTGGATGATTGCGCTCTCGAAGGCTTCGCCATGGGTGCCAAATTCTGGATCACCGGCGTGGGTGATGCATTCCCGGCCTACAACGTGAAACTTATCGAGCTCGGCACCACAGGCCGCATCGAGGAAGCCATGCCGATCTATCATTGGATGCTGCCGATGCTGCGAATGGACACCGTCGTCAAGTTCGTGCAGCTCATCAAACTCCAGCAAACGCTCGCTACCGGTGGCAAACTCGGCAACAACCGCGTCCGTCCGCCGCGCCTCGAACTCGTCGGCGCCGAACTCGCCGAAGCCACCGCCATCATCGAAAAAGCCCTCGCCACCGCACCGGCACTCTGAAATGTGGCTGGAGCATCCTGCTCCAGTCCGTCCAAGGGGCGTCCCGCCCCAAGTCTGTCCATTTAAGAATTTTCAACCGCAGATGAACGCAGATACACACAGATGAAGAACATCGATAAAGACTGCGTTTTCATCCTCTGAATCTGCGTTCATCCTGTCCATCTGCGGTTTAATTCTCTTCTTTCAAAGCGCAATCCTGACGATACTGGGCGTAACGCCCCAAGCCACCAACTCATAATTCCATGATCACTCCACTACTCGGCACCTCCTTCATTGGTTATTCCCGCTCCACCGGCACCGTCGTCTGCGGCCGCGCCGTCACTCCGGGAACCGGCGTGACGTTAGAACCGGGATACCTCTCCGCCACCCCGGAAGAGGTGGAGCGCGCGATGTCGCTCGCCGCCGCCGCGTTTCCCGTCTTCTCGAATCTATCAGGCAAAACCCGCGCCGGATTCCTCCGTGCCATCGCCACGGAAATCGAGAATGTGGTGGAAGATATTGTCGAACGCGGACCGCTGGAAACCGCGCTGCCCGAAGCCCGCATGCGCGGTGAAACCGGCCGCACCGTCGGCCAGCTCCGGATGTTCGCCAATCTGATCGAAGAAGGATCCTGGGTGGACGCCCGCATCGACCGCGCGGATCCGGATCGCAAGCCGATTCCCAAGGTCGATCTGCGCTCGATGTCACGTCCGTTAGGACCGGTTGCCGTGTTTTGCGCCAGCAATTTCCCGCTCGCTTATTCAGTGGCCGGAGGTGACACCGCGTCGGCCCTGGCAGCAGGCTGTCCGGTAGTGGTCATCGCCCATGCCTCACACCCCGGTATGGCGGAAATCGTAGGAGCCGCAGTCGTCCGCGCCGCACGTCTAACCAACATGCCCGAGGGTGTGTTCTCCATGCTTTACGGTGGCGGACGCAATGTCGGCCAAGCCGTCGTGAAACACCCGGTCACCCAGGCGGTCGGCTTCACCGGCTCACGTGCCGGCGGCACCGCGCTGATGGAATCCGCCGCCAACCGGCCCCAGCCGATTCCCGTGTATGCGGAAATGAGTTCGATCAACCCGGTCGTCATCCTGCCCGGCGTGATCGAGCGCGGTGAGGAGGCGCTTGCAGAAGGATTTTTCGGCTCACTCACCCTCGGCGTTGGCCAGTTCTGCACCAATCCGGGGTTGGTCTTCATGCCTGCCGACCGCGGCGATGCTTTCCTGGCAAAACTCAAGTCACTCACCGAGGCTGGCACGCCCGGCATGATGCTCAACTCCACCATCTGTAAATCCTACGCCGATGCGAAAGCCTTCGTCGCGGCCACCGATGGTGTCGAAACTCTCGCCTGCTGCGCGTCTGAAGCCGGTCCCGGCCAAGGGTCGCCGGCGGTCTTCACCATTTCCATCAAGGATTTCCTTCGCCACCAGGCGCTGCAGCACGAGATGTTCGGGCCTGCCACGTTGATCGTCCGCGGATCGCTCCAGGAAATCGAAGCCGCTATCACGAATCTCGAAGGCCAACTCACCGCCAGCCTCCACGCCACCGATGCCGAACTAGCCCAGAGCACCGGCCTCGTCAATGCACTTCAACAGCGCGCTGGTCGACTCATCTTCAACGGCTTCCCCACCGGTGTGGAAGTCTGCAACAGCATGGTCCACGGCGGACCTTTCCCCGCTACCTCCGATGGTCGTAGTACTTCAGTCGGCACCATGGCCATCTACCGCTTCTGCCGCCCCGTCGCATGGCAAAGCTTCCCGGACGCCGCCCTGCCACCCGAACTCCAGGAAGCCAATCCGCTTGGCATCCGCCGGATGGAGTGAGTGTCTGGCATTGGTGCTTGTTAGGCCCTGTTGCCTGTCTGAAAAAACAAGGTGATGGTAGGGGCCGATCTGTCTCTCCGATCATGTCCCGTGGACCGTGATTTTTTCCGCTTTGAGCCAGCGGCGGATCACCTTGGGATCGGCGGTCAGGTTTCCGGTCATGCGCCAATTCGATCGCTGGAGCGCACCGGCATGACCCTTGTCCTCGTCCACCACGCACCACGGGCTGGATCCGGAGGAATGGATCATGCGAAAACCGTTGTCCGCGACCACCAGGAATGCGACATGGGTATCGAGTCCTAACAACCAGATCCCGGGCTCCGCCTTTTGCATGTCCGCAGCGAATCCGTCGTAGGGTTTTCCGACGGATAGGATGCAGTCGTCCTTTTCGAGAAACGAGCGCATGATATTGCCGGACGGTTGTTGGGCGAGTTGGTAGCGATCCACCCGGAACCCGGCATCCATGAGCACGGTGGAAACGAAATATCCGCAGGCGATCTTGCCGCCACCCGGTCGTGCGGCGGTGCCATTGAAATCCCACGGTGTGCCGAGCCAACAGCGCATCATGGCGGGCAGGGTTTGTTCGAGAACCACGCGGGCGTCATGCTCCGCCGCCGTGCGTTCCGCCGGGGTTTTCGCCCGTTTGTGGCGGGCCGCAAGTTCCAGACGCCAACGTTCCAACTCCGACACGAGGGACGCATAGGTTTTCGGGTCCGGCTCGGGTTTGATGCCGACAACGGTTTTTACCTGCACCGCCATGCTGCGGACCCATGCGCCCAATGGTGCGCGAAACCACCACAGCGTGCCGCCGGCCACCACCAGCAACGCCATCAGGATCCACCATCGTCTTCGCATGAAACGAGATTAACCCGGTGTCTTGATTTCGACAAGAGTGCATGCGTCTTGCATCGCCGCCCGCGATGCCGGAGAATCACGCCATGCTCAAGCAACAACGCGCCGACCATCTTTTACGACGCCTTGGAGAACTCTATCCGTCCACGCCGATTCCACTGGATCACAAGGACCCTTACACCTTGCTGGTAGCGGTTCTACTTTCGGCGCAATGCACGGATGTCCGCGTCAACCAGGTCACCCCCGCATTGTTCGCGCTGGCGGATAATCCGCATGACATGATGCGCGTCCCGGTCGCGGAGATCCAGGCGATCATCCGTCCGTGCGGGCTCTCGCCGCGCAAGTCCGCGGCGATTTCCGGGCTTTCCAAAATCATCGTAAAACAACACGGAGGAAAGGTTCCGGCGGATTTCGGCGCACTCGAAGCGTTGCCGGGAGTGGGACACAAAACCGCATCGGTGGTGATGTCCCAAGCCTTCGGCGTACCTGCGTTTCCAGTGGACACCCACATCCACCGACTGGCCACGCGATGGAAACTCACGTCAGGAAAAAATGTCGAACAAACCGAACGCGACCTAAAAAAACTCTTCCCGCGCGAGTCATGGAATCGGCTGCACTTGCAGATCATTTTCTACGGACGTGAACATTGCACCGCACGTGGCTGTGATGGAAAATCCTGCCTGCTCTGCCACGAGTTGTTTCCAGTCAAGTGACTTCAGTGATCGAATGCTTGCAGGACGGGGTGGAAGCATGTATGTTTCACTGAGTCATGCCAACCATCCATTTACCCGAACGCTGCGGCGTGATGTTGTTGCAGGATTGCACGCTGTTTCCGCATGGCGGACTTCCCTTGCATATCTTCGAGCCACGCTACTGTAAAATGTTAGAGGACGCATTGGAGGGCGATTGCTTTTTCGCCGTCGCGCGGATGACCAGAAAAAAGGAAACGCATCCATCCAAATGTGTGGCGCCGGTGGGAACCATCGGCCTCGTGCGTGCCTCGCGCGAGAGGGAGGACGGAACCTCGCAACTGCTCCTGCACGGGGTGATGCGCATTCGCTTCAATACCTGGCACGATGATCGTGACTATCCTTTTGCCGACATCGAGCCACTGGTTTCGTTTTTCACTCCGGAAAACCAATCGAAGGCCGCGATGCAAACCCTGCGTGGGGCGGTCGAGGATGCCATCCATTCCCTGCCGGAGGAAGTGCAGGCCGGGGTGTTTTCATTGCTCGACCGGGCCGATGATCCCGCACTGATGACGGACATCGTCTGCCAGCAGTTCATTCACGAGCCGGATCTCCGCCAGAGGTTGTTAGAAATGGAATCCATCGGCGAGAGGATTCCCATCATCTGCGATTACCTGGCCAAGGCCAGCGCGGCAGCCGAGGGTTGACCCGGATTCCTATCAGGATTTTCCTGCGAGATGCTCGAGCACGTCGGCGGCCTGTTGGCTGGTGGAGGCGGCGAGGTCGCGCCAGACGAGTTTACCATCCTTGAAGAGAAAAGCCTGCCGCTTGGCAAAACCCATGATCTTGGGCACACCGAAAGCGGTCACGACGGTGCCATCGGCATCGGCCAACAGTTCGAATGGCAGTTTGAATTTGTCCTTGAAAGCCTTCTGAGCCTTCACGCTATCCATACTGACTCCGAACACCTTGACCCCCTTCTCCGTGAGGATCGCAAAGGAATCGCGCAGACTGCACGCTTGTTTGGTGCAACCGGGCGTATCAGACTTTGGATAGAAATAGACCATAACATATCCCGATGCCGCGGATACCGCCAGATTCACGGATTGATCGTCCTGATTTTTCTGGGAAACCGCAGGCATCTCGGCACCTTCTACAAGCGGTTCCGCAGTACTTTTGGCGGCGAAAACCCCGGCAGTCAGGGCATTCAGCGACTTGGTAAAAAAACTCATGACCGCCAATGTGACATCGGATTACGGAATCGCAAGCGACCAAGCAGAGGGGAGGCTTCTGCCCAGAGGCTGTCTGAATATTTACAAAGGCAGGGACCGTCTCTCCGAGCGGTCCGAGAGAATGAAGTGTGAACCATCGTCCATGATTTGATTTTTAAGCATTTTCATGGGACTCGCGTTCTCATTCCATTCGCAGGACCGCCCGGAGTGACGGTCCCTGCCATTTTCAAGACCGTCTTCAGTCCACAATTTTCCCCGTGACCTGTTGGGTGGCGATGGACTTGATGTATTCGCCGGATTCCTTTTCGACCAGCGGACGTTCGAGCATCTCCTCGTAGATTTCGATATAGCGGCGGGCGACTTCCTTATGACTGAACTCGCGGGCACTTTCCTCCATGATCCGGCGGATTTCGCGTTCGCGGATATCCAGCGGAAGGGCATGGAATTCCATGGCCTGATCGATCGCCCAGCGGAGGCCTTCGGCGCCGTAGTTATCGAAGCTGAAGCCATTGCCTTTGGAATGGTCCACATCTAACAACCGGATAGTATCGTAAAGGCCGCCTGTGGAGTGCACCACGGGCAACGACCCGTAAAGTGGTGAAGTCATCTGCGGCAACCCGCATGGTTCGAAGAGCGAGGGCATCAGCATGAAGTCAGATGCCGCGTAAGCCAGGCGGGAGAGCCTTTCATCGAAGTCCACCACGGAAACCCGCTCGCTCAGATCGAAATCCGCCACGATTTTTTCAAACCACCGCTGGTGCGGGCCGTTGGCCACGAATACGACCTGTAGATTTTGTTCCCAATAGTCCGAAACGATCGCATAAAGGATGTCTGCAAGAAGTTGCGGGCCTTTTTGGACGGGATCGAGCCGAGATGGCCAGAAAAAGATCGGCGCGTTGACATCCTGCTTGAGCTGCAATTCGCGTTGGAGGGCGAGCTTGTTGGCGGCCTTGCCTTCGATCAGATCTTCGGAGGTGAACTTCTGGGCAAGCGCATCGTCCGTCGATGGATCGTAGGAGACATCCGGGGCATTGAGGATCCCTGCGGAGCAGCCAGCGAAATATTTGTTGCGGAGTTCCGCGCGCACCGAGTCCGGCACGACCGAATGCCAACCCTCGACGATTTCCCAGAGAAACCGCGGGCTGACGGTGTTGATGTAGTGGGCTGCGAAAATACCGGACGTCAGGAGGTCCACTGGCACATGCGAACGGGCGTGGTCATAATTGTTAGGCATCCCGCAGAAATACAGGTTCATCCAGAACTCCGCGGCATCGATGCCGGCCTCCTCTGCGCGGGCCAGCGAGACTTGGCGGGTGTGGATGTTGTGTACGGTGAAAAGCGTCTTGATTCCACGCCGGCGGGCCATCGCGGGGATCAGCGAGGTCATCCAGTCATTGCAATGGATCAAATCCGGGCGAACCCGCGGGATGATGTGGTTGATGACCTCCCGCTGGAATGCGAGCGCAATGCGCATCGATTCGTCGGAATGATCGCTGTAAACTTGATCCCTGTAATAGAAAATCCGGTCCTCCGCGAGGTGGATGTTGGAGTCTGGCAAGGTTTCGTAATATCTCCGCAATTCCTTTTCGTGGAGATTGAAGACATCACCTTGGAACATCCGGCGGTAGTTGGGCAGAGCCACATGGACATCGGCCCCCAACTCGAAAAGAGCGGAAACCAAAGAGGCCGAAACATCCGCCAAGCCACCCGCTTTCGCGGACATCCGCTGCATCATATTGCCCATTCCCTGGGGCAGATAGGTGATCTCGGGGGTGACGATCAGGATGCGGGGCTTGGCTGGCTTTTTTTCGGAGGACATCGGGAATTCCGGGTGCCGGTGACTGCACCACGTGCCGTTTTTTTAGGTAATTATCTGCCATGCCGCCACTGCAATCTTTCGAAAACCATTAAAAATCCAAAATTCCGCCATGATTTCCAGTGTTTTCAAACCCGATTCCTTCGGATACACTCGCCGCATGAACAAGGATAGCGGGCCCGACGAGGTGAAAATCTACTTTCTACCGAACCTGATGACGGCGTGCAATCTGGCCTGCGGGTTTTTCGCCGTGCTGATGATTTTCTATGGTTGCCTGAAGGTGGGGGACTCCAACCCGAACGCAAAAGAGTATTACCAGCAGGTCAAACCTTACTACGAATACGCCATCCTGCTGATCTTCGGTTCGTGCATCTTCGATATGCTGGACGGGCGCTTGGCACGACTCGGCGGCAAGGATTCGCCTTTCGGCCAGGAATTCGACTCGCTGGCCGACATCATTTCCTTCGGCATGGCCCCGGCGATGCTGCTCTCCCGCGCGGTGCTCTTCCCCCTGCCTAACAACATCGGCTGGGCCATCGCACTGATCTATCTGGTCTGCGGGGCGATGCGACTGGCGAAGTTCAATTGCCTGGCATCGATGCCGAAAAGACCCGACGATCCGGGTGATTTCCGCGGGCTCCCCATCCCGATGGCGGCAGGTTTCATCGCCTCGCTGACTTTCCTGCTGATCGATTTCTACAAAAACGACCACGAGCTGGGCGTGTGGAAATACGTGCTGGCCGGGGCAATGTTGGCCATTTCCCTGCTGATGATCAGCAACATCCGCTACCCCAGCTTTAAGAAAGTCGGCTGGAAAACCCGCGGCACTCTGCCTGCAATCGTGATCGCGATGCTGGTCATATTCTTCACCGTGCGATTCCTCTACATCACTCCGGTGGTGCTTTTCAGCATCTATTTGATCTATGGAATGATTCGCCCGTGGATTTCCCAGCGCATGCGCAAAGAAATCGAGGTGGAATCCGAGACCGATGAAGCCGCGGATGATCCAAACTCAACGGAACCATGAGCCACCACCCGCGGAAACACCTCAAATGGATCGCCTTCTTCGCCGTGGCGGGATTGTGTGGAATCTGGTTAGCCGCAACCAATCATCCAAAGCCATCCCTGCCACCATCCGGCGAGCGTGGCCCATCCGCCCACTTTGAATCACTCCCGGCAGCCGCAGATCATTTGGAGAAAATCGCCTTTGGTATCGGTGACCGCAACGGTGCCTCCGAAAACGCCACGAAAAAACTCAGCCAGACGGCCTCGATGATCGAAGCGGTGCTTCAGGCTGCAAAACCCGCCTATGCCATCCACCGGATACCGGGGCCGGCGGATTGGTCGCTGATTCAAGCCAGCGTCGCCGGGAAAACCCCGAAATCTCCGGCGGTATGGGTGCTTTCCTCCTACGACAGCCGCCCCGGCTCACCCGGCGTCGAGGCTAACGCGACGGGGATGGCCGCAGTTTTGGCCGCCGCAGAGGCACTCGCCGGCACCAAACCGGAAATGGACATCCACTTCGTATTTTTCCCCCACGCCAACGACCCGGAATCCCCGGTGCTCGAAACCGCCGAAAAATTCCGCCGGATTTGCACAGGCCCCGGAAAACCCAAGGCCATCCTCTGCGTGGAAGCCATGGGTGCCGGCAAATCCCTCTGGCTGAGCTCGCGGGACACGAGTGCCGCCCCTCTCTCCTTGGTCGATGGCCTTGGAACGGTGAAAGGCGCGGAAGTCATTTGCCTCGGCGACGATGTCGATCTCGCAAGCGTGCTTTTCCAAATGGATCTACCGGCCGTGCGTGTGGCCACCCGCCAGATCATCACGCCTGCCGAGCCCGATGACAGCCGCCCGACTGCGGAAACTCTAGCCGACGCCACCGGTCGATTGGTCGAATTGATCCGCCGCTGCGCCGGATTGAAGTAAATTTCCCAGTTGCGATTTTCGATTCCTATCCGAAACTGGCCATCGTTCACGCCATCCATGCGATCCTCCGATCTCGATACCACCTTTATTTCCCACGCCCCCGGTTACTGGCCGCAGGAATCCATGGCCCATTGGAACGACTCCAAATGGCAGCTCCGCAACCGCGTGGATTCCCTCACCGACCTGGAATCGCGGCTGAATCTCACCGATATCGAGCGCGCTGGCGTCCTGCTGGCCGGGCACAAGCTCGCGATGTCGATCACTCCGCACTTTTTTAACCTGATCGATCGCGATAACCCGGACTGCCCGATCCGGAGGCAGGTCATTCCGCGCATCGAGGAAGGCTGGAATGCTCCGGAGGAACAGGCTGATCCATGCGGCGAGGACTCCCACATGCCCGTGCCGGGGCTGGTCCACCGCTACCCGGACCGCGTCTTGTTTCTTGTGACAGACCGCTGCGCTTCCTATTGCCGGTATTGCACACGTTCACGCGTCGTTTCCGGCGTCGGCGAGCAACACCTCGAAACCCAGTGGGAGGCCGCATTCCGGTATTTGGAAAAAACACCGCAAGTCCGCGATGTCCTGCTATCCGGCGGCGATCCACTGCTTTTCCCCGACGACCGATTGGACAAAATCCTCACCCGCCTACGGGCCATCCCGCACATCCAGTTCATCCGCATCGGCAGTCGCATCCCGATTTTCCTGCCGCAGCGCATCACGCCGGAGCTCTGCGCGATGCTCAAAAAGCACCACCCGCTCTTCATTTCCATCCACAGCAACCACCCGCGCGAACTCACCTCAGAAGTCCGCGACGCCCTCGGTCGCCTCGCCGATGCCGGCATCCCACTCGGCAACCAAAGCGTCCTTCTGCGTGGCGTGAATGATTCCGTGGAAATCCAGAAAACCCTGGTCCACAAGCTGTTGATGTGCCGGGTGAGACCGTATTACCTCTATCAGTGCGACCTCATCAACGGCTCGTCCCACCTCCGCACGTCCGTGGCGGAAGGCGTTTCGATCATCGAGGGACTTCGCGGCCACACCACCGGATACGCCGTCCCGCAATTCGTCATCGACGGCCCCGGCGGCGGCGGAAAAATCCCGATCAATCCGAACTACCTGATCGACACCGCCCCCGGCAGCGTCACCTTGCGCAACTATGAAGGCCAGGTCTTCGAATACCCGGACCCCACTCCCATCCCCGAGATGGTGATGAAAAAACTCCACGAACAGGCATTTTTTCAAACCGAATGCTGAGAGCCTCCCCATTCCGCTTGCCCTCCCGGCCCGGGGGTTTAACATTAGCAGTTCACCAAAGTCCCGCCGCTGATGAACCGCATTTTCGTTGAAAAAAAAGCCGCCCACAACGCCGAGGCGCGCCACCTCCTTCATGACCTCCGTGAATCGCTCGGCCTGCCCGGCCTGCAGAGCGTCCGCGTCGTCCAGCGTTACGACATCGATGGCGTCACCTCTGCGGAATTCAACGAAGCTGTGGCCCACATCCTCTCGGAACCGCAGGTGGACAATACCTTTTCCGCGCTGACCCTTTCAGTAAATGAAACGGCCTTCGCTGTCGAATATCTCCCCGGCCAATTCGACCAACGTGCGGACTCCGCCGCCCAATGCATTCAAATCCTCACCGGCAAGGAACGCCCCGCCGTTTTTTCCGCCAAGGTCATCGTTCTCGGTGGCACCCTCACCGCCGAAGAAATCGCGGCGATCAAGAACTACGTCATCAACGCCGTGGATTCCCACGAAGTCCCTGTAGCGTCGGTCTGTGACCGTCGCACATCATCCTCACCCGCCGACGTCCGAATCCTCACCGGATTCACCACCCAAAACCCCGCCACCATCCGCGCGGAGTTCGGTCTCGCCATGTCCGCCGAGGACGTCGCCTTCTGCCAGGCCTATTTCCGCGACGAGGAAAAACGCGACCCCAGCATCACCGAGATCAAGATGCTGGACACCTATTGGTCCGACCACTGCCGCCACACCACATTCCTGACCAAAATCGAAGATGTCACCTTCGACGAAGGCACCGAGCCAGTCCAACGCGCGTGGCAAAACTATCAGGAAACCCGCGAAAAACTCGGTCGCAGCAACAAACCCGTCACCCTGATGGACATCGCCCTCATCGGCATGAGGGAGCTCAAAGCCTCCGGCGAACTCGACAACCTGGAAGTCTCCGAGGAAGTCAACGCCGCCTGCATCGTGGTCCCCGTCACCATTCAAAATTCAGAATTCAAAATTCAAAATTCCACGACGCAGGAGTGGCTCGTCATGTTCAAGAACGAGACCCACAACCACCCCACCGAAATCGAACCATTCGGTGGAGCGGCCACCTGCCTCGGCGGTTGCATCCGCGATCCGCTTTCCGGACGCTCCTACGTCTATCAGGCGATGCGTGTCACAGGTGCCGGCAATCCGCTCACACCCTTTGCCGAAACGCTCCCCG
Source organism: Akkermansiaceae bacterium (assembly GCA_903906515.1). GTDB lineage: Bacteria > Verrucomicrobiota > Verrucomicrobiia > Verrucomicrobiales > Akkermansiaceae > Luteolibacter. The sequence continues at coordinate 7,757 of CAIVKO010000228.1, read as the reverse complement.
GCAAGCTTCCGCAAAAGAAAATCTGCCAGGTCGCCGCGCATGGTTATTCGTCCTACGGCAACCAGATAGGCCTCGCTACCGGCCAGGTCGCGGAAGTCTATCACCCGGGCTATGTCGCCAAGCGCCTCGAAATCGGCGCGGTCGTGGCAGCAGCCCCGCGCTCCAACGTTTTCCGCGGCACCCCCACACCCGGCGATGTGATCCTGCTCATCGGCGGACGCACCGGCCGCGACGGCGTCGGTGGCGCCACTGGCTCGTCCAAGGAACACACCGATACCGCTCTCGAAAACTCCGCCGAAGTCCAGAAAGGCGATGCCCCCACCGAACGCAAAATCCAACGATTGTTCCGCAACCCGGAACTCACCCGCAAAATCAAAATCTGCAACGACTTCGGCGCCGGCGGTGTCTCGGTCGCCATCGGCGAGATCGCTCCCTCGCTGATCATCAACCTCGACGCAGTCCCAAAGAAATACGACGGCCTCGATGGCACCGAACTCGCTATTTCCGAATCACAGGAACGCATGGCCGTCTGTGTCGATCCCAAGGAAATCGACTACTTCATCGCCGAGGCCGACAAGGAAAACCTCGAATGCGTGCACGTCGCCGACGTCACTGACTCCGGCCGTCTCATCATGAATTGGCGCGGTAAAACCATCGTCAACCTCAGCCGCGCCTTCCTCAACACCAACGGCGTCCAACAATCCGCCAAGATCCACGTGACAAAAGGAAGCGCGGGCACCCCGCCCGCATCTCCATCTTCACTTTCCTCCCACCTCTCCACCCTCAACATCTGCTCCCAAAAAGGCCTCGGCGAGATCTTCGACGGCTCCGTCGGCGCGGGCACCGTGCTCTGGCCCTTCGGCGGAAAACACCAGCTCATCCCGCCGGATGCGATGGTCGCCAAGCTTCCATTGTTAGAAGGTGACACCGACGTCTGCACCCACATGAGCTGGGGATTCGATCCCTATCTATCCGCACAATCGCCCTTCCACGGCGCGGTCTATGCCGTCACCGAATCGGTCTGCAAAGCCGTCGCCTCGGGTGCGCTCCTGTCCGACATCCGCCTCACGCTTCAGGAATACTTCCCGAAACTCGGCACCAACCCATCGCGCTGGGGACTTCCCTTCGCCGCGTTGTTAGGAGCCTTCCACGCCCAACACTCGCTGCGCCTCGCGGCCATCGGCGGCAAGGACTCGATGTCCGGTTCCTTCAACGAACTCGACGTTCCGCCCACCCTGGTTTCATTCGCGCTCGCCCCCGGCAAGGCAAGCCTCGCGCTCAGCCCGGAGTTCAAGAAACCCGGCTCCACCCTCTCACTCGTCACCGTCCCGCGCGATGCCGACAACCTCCCGGACTTCGAGGCGCTCAAACAGACCGCCACCGCCCTCCATCAACTCAACTCCGCAGGCAAGCTCCTCTCCCTCCACCACATCGGCCGACCCGGCCTCGCCGCCGCGATCGCCAAGTGCGCCTTTGGCAACCGCATCGGCTTCCAAGGTGGCGCGGGCATCCTGCCCGCCGCCTTCTTCACCGAAGCCTACTTCACCTTCCTCCTCGAGCACACAGAAGATCTCCCCTCATCCCTCAACGCCCAAACGATCGGCACCACCACCGCCGAACCGACCCTCATCCTCAACGGCGAATCCCATTCCCTCACCGACCTCCAAGCCGCCTGGGAATCCACCCTTGAGCCTGTCTATCCGACTAAGCCAGAGGAAATCGCCATAGGTCCTATAAGTCCTATAGGACCTATGACCCACCGGCAATCACCAGCTCCGCGACAAAAGCTCGCACGCCCCAAGGTCATCATCCCCGCCTTCCCCGGCACAAACTCCGAATACGACTCCGCCAAGGCCTTCCGTGAAGCCGGAGCCGACGCCGAGATCCTCGTCTTCCGCAACCTCAACGCCAGACACATCGAGGAATCCCTAACCGCTCTTGCGGAAAAAATCCGCCAATCCCAAATCCTCATGTTCCCCGGCGGTTTCAGCGCGGGCGACGAACCGGACGGCTCCGCCAAATTCATCGCCACCATCATCCGCAGCCCGCGCGTGGCCGATGCCATCATGGACCTGCTCAAAAACCGCGATGGACTCATCCTCGGCGTCTGCAACGGCTTCCAGGCCCTGATCAAGACCGGCTTGGTCCCCTACGGCGAAATCGTGGCTGGGACTTGCAGTCCCAGTCCGTCTGAGGGACATCCTGTCCCTCATCTTCCATCCGAACAACCGACCCTCGTCCACAATACCATCGGCCGCCACATCTCCTGCTACGCCCACACCCGCATCGCCAGCACGCTCTCCCCATGGTTTTCTAACAGCAAGGCCGGCGATATCCACACCATCCCGCTCTCCCACGGTGAAGGCCGCTTCTACGCCAGCCAGGAAACCATCGCCCAACTCGCCGCCACCGGCCAGATCGCCACCCAATACTGCGATGCGAACGGCGTCCCCTCCATGGACATCGCCATCAACCCGAACGGCTCGCTCGGTGCCATCGAAGGCATCACCTCGCCTTGCGGCCGAGTCCTCGGAAAAATGGGCCACAGCGAACGCGCCGGCTCACGAGTCGCCAAAAACATCCCCGGCGAAAAACACCAACCGATCTTTACGGCTGGGGTAGGATATTTCCAAGCATAGCAAAAACCGCTTCCATTTGCTGCCAGCATGTTGAACCCGCAGATTCTAGCCCCAAGAGCTGCCCGGTTCCGCTCCATGGTGGATGGTAGCGCGATGGATTTTTTGATTATCGGTGGAGGGATCAGTGGAGCGATGCTCCATGAAGTGTTATGCTGGCAGGAGTATCGGGTGGCCATGGTGGACAAGAGCGATTTTGCCTCCGGCACCAGTCAGGCATCCGGCATGTTGGTCTGGGGCGGCCGGCTTTACCTAAAAAACCTGTAGCGAGCTGAGCAAAAGTGGAGGGAATTAAACTGAGCAAAAGTGGAATACTTTACCGAATCGCCGATTTCTCTGGCATCCTCGCATCCATTGTTTCCCGTTCGGCTCACTGAACCGCAGCCGCCTCGCACTGCAGCTTCAAGGTGTCTGAACCGGCCGCCAAAAGCAGTCGTCGGAAAATTGTTCATTGCCGGAACGGATTGGTTCCGTGATTCTCCCGCCCATGCAGATCCGATCCGCCGAGTTTGTCACCAGTGCCTGCGGGCTCGACGATTGTCCCGTCTGGGACCGTCCGGAATTTGCCTTCATCGGCAGATCCAACGTCGGAAAATCGTCGATGATCAACCTGCTTTCTCGTAAGGATTCACTCGCCAAAATCTCCGCCACACCGGGTAAGACACGACTGCTGAATTTTTTCCTGATCAACCACAAGTGGAGCCTGGTGGACCTGCCCGGCTATGGATTCGCCAAGGCCGCCAAGTCTGAGAAATTCGATTTCAACAAGCTCGTGGGAGATTATCTGGAGCACCGTGAAAACCTGCGTCGGGTGTTCGTGCTGATCGATTCACGTCTTACTCCGCAGCGGATCGATCTGGATTTTATCGCGTGGCTGGGCGGCACGGGAGCACCCTTCACCTTGGTTTTCACCAAGATCGACAAACAATCCGCCACCAAAACCCGCGCGAACATCGGTTTATTTCGTGAAAGCGTGCTGCCACTCATTCATCAGGAAGTGGAAGTCCTCACCAGCTCCGCCAAGACCGGCGATGGAAGAAACGACATCCTCGGGATGATCAGTGCGGGCATGGGGCATTGAACGTGGCGGCAATGGAGCAAAGCGACATGGCGGGACTCGCTGAATCTGTATTTTCTCCCGCAAATTGCATCCGCCATGCCCAAATTTTAAAAACCAATAGATCGCACAATCTCTTGATGATGGGATTGGCGTATACAATCCGCCGCCACGAAAAGCATTCCAAGCTCACTTGAGCCCACGCCGAAGTTCGGTGATCTGATCGCGGATTTCGAAAGCCGAGCTGCGCAGGTGGGCGAGTGCGGCAAGCTGGTCCGCATCCTCCTCCACCGCCATGAGTTGTTGGCAGGCACCCACGGCGTCGTTAAGCCAATTGAGGCACCGTTTCAAAACAGCCAGCACAAAGCCGTTCTCCGGTTCGTATCCGCTGCCGCGTCCATTCAGGGCACCGGCGAGTTTTCCACTCACCTGGAGGAGGGCGGAAACAAGCTCATACGCGGGAGTGCCGGGGCCGGCATCGCTTTGCAGAATATCCATGGCCCGCATCGCAAGTTCCTGAGCCTTGGTCTGGAGCGGGTGGTCGTTTTCCGCGTCGAAGGAGTCGTCTTCGGGTTCAAGGAAATCGTCGTCCTCCTCATCCTCGTCTTCCTCATTCTTTTGTCCGTACGGACTTTCATCGTGGGAAAACCCGCGTTCATCGGCTTCGTGACGTTCCGCGAGCGCATCCAGCAGTCCGTCCCAACCCATGACAAAGGCTTCCTTTTGTTCACAGTTGGCATCCTCCATGTATTTTTCCAGCACTTCCTGATAGGCATCGGTGAGACGGTCGGATTCCTTGAGCCTTTCCTCCCATGCGTATTCATCGAGCTCCTCGGGCATTTTCGCGTCGGCCTTGGATGGTTCCGGACGACGGATGACCTGGGCCATGAAATCCCGCATTGCATTGAGATTCGCCAATTTTTGCGCTTCCTCCGCATCCACATCCATCTGCCATTCATGCGGGGAAATCTCCAATTTGAAACAATCCGCCTCGATCACCACGCGGCCGTTAATCTCGCTGAACCACTCGAGAGAGAGCGTGTTTTTCCATTCGTAGGGGATCTCCGCGTCGGTGTTGCAGAGACGATGAAATTCCTCCTCGTTCACAGTTGGCACCTTGTTTTTTCTGGAGGCCGTCATGTCACCGACGATGCCGGTTTGATCGGTATCCAGCGCCCCGGCATCTTCCAATCCACGCGGCGAGGGATTCTCAAATCGTAAACGGGTCCCGGCAAGATCGCGCCAGCAATCCCCCACCAGCGAGAGCACCAGCGGCTCAGCGCGCCCGGCAAGCCAAATCCGGCCGGTAGTCCGTCCTTCAACGGTGTTGTCGATCTCACCGTGGGTCACCGCTTCGTCAATTCGCCATGCCATGGCGGGGAGTTTCCTCAATGTAGGGGCAGGGCGTCAAGCCAGTCTGTCGAAGGAATCGTTTGGGGGCTTTTTGAGGAAGAATAGGTCCTATAGGACTTATCGGACCTATTCTTTTCTTCTCTTCCGGTATTCCAGCCTCGCACGTGTCATATTTTCGCGGAGGCCGCCTTTTTCGAGAAAGTCCTTTTCCAAGCGACGGATTTGTTGATCCAGCAAATAGTTTGCCTGATGAATCAGGCAAATGGCGATATTCGCAAGGACTTCGGGCGGGCGGGTGTCCATATAAGTCCTATAGGACTTATAGGACCTATCTGTTAAGATCAAGCCTTCTGATAGACTTCCGCTCCCTTTTCCAAGAACTCCTTGGATTTCTCCTCCATGCCCTTCTGGATAGCTTCTTCTTCCGAGATTGCTTGTTCCGCCGCGTATTGCCTCACATCCTCGCTGATCTTCATCGAGCAGAAATGCGGGCCGCACATCGAGCAGAAGTGGGCGGTTTTGGCTCCGTCCTGGGGAAGCGTCTCGTCGTGGAACTCGCGGGCGGTTTCCGGATCGAGACCGAGGTTGAACTGGTCTTGCCAGCGGAACTCGAAGCGGGCCTTGCTCAGGGCGTTGTCGCGGTGTTGCGCGCCGGGGTGGCCTTTGGCGAGGTCGGCGGCGTGGGCGGCGAGCTTGTAGGTGATGACACCCACTTTGACATCGTCCTTATTAGGCAGGCCGAGGTGTTCCTTGGGGGTGACGTAGCAGAGCATGGCGCATCCATACCATCCGATCATCGCCGCGCCGATGCCGCTGGTGATGTGGTCGTATCCGGGCGCGATGTCGGTGGTCAGAGGCCCGAGCGTGTAGAACGGGGCTTCGTGGCACCATTCGAGTTGTTTGGCCATGTTTTCCTCGATCATGTGCATCGGGACGTGGCCGGGGCCTTCGTTCATGACCTGCACACCCTTGGCCCAAGCGCGTTTGGTGAGATCACCCTGGACCTCGAGTTCGCCGAACTGGGCCTTGTCGTTCGCGTCCGCGATGGACCCCGGGCGCAGTCCGTCGCCGATCGAGAAAGCCACGTCGTAAGCGGCCATGATGTCGCATATGTCGTCCCAGTGGGTGTAGAGGAAGTTTTCCTTGTGATGGGCGAGACACCACTTCGCCATGATCGATCCACCACGACTGACGATGCCCGTCATGCGCGAAGCGGTCATGGGAACGAAGCGCAGCAACACGCCGGCGTGGATGGTGAAATAATCGACGCCTTGTTCCGCTTGTTCGATCAGGGTGTCACGGTAGAGTTCCCATGTGAGGTCTTCGGCCTTGCCGTTGACCTTTTCCAGCGCCTGATAGATCGGCACGGTGCCGATGGGCACCGGGGAGTTGCGCAGGATCCACTCGCGGGTGGCGTGGATGTTTTTTCCGGTACTCAGATCCATCACGGTGTCCGCTCCCCACTTGGTGGCCCAGCGCATTTTTTCGACTTCTTCTTCGATGCTGGATGCGACGGCGGAGTTGCCGATGTTGGCGTTGATTTTAACGAGGAAATTGCGGCCGATGATCATCGGCTCGAGTTCCGGGTGGTTGATGTTCGCGGGGATGATGGCGCGGCCGGAGGCGACTTCGCTTCTCACAAACTCCGGCGTGATCTCGTCCGGGATGCGTTGAGGAAAACGTTTGAAAATGCCGGGGGTGTAGTCGTTTTGATCCTGCGCGGAGCCGACGTGTTGTTTGTTGAGATCATTGCGGACGATGTCGTCCTTCAAATCTGATATCTTTGATTTCAAATTTGATTTTTTCAGATTCTCCCGGATGGCGATGAATTCCATTTCCGGAGTGATGATCCCTTGGCGAGCGTATTGGAGCTGGGTAACGGGTGTGGATTTGGCGCGCAGGACCGGGCGACGTTCCGAGGAAAGACCTGGAAACTCGCGGAGTCGATTTGAACGCTCGGTTTGCGAGGCATACTCGGCGTGTTTCTCGGTGAGATAACCGTTGTCTTGCGGCAGGACCGGGCGGCCATCATACGTTTCCACATCGCCGCGTGAGAGAATCCATTCACGACGCAGGGCAGGCAGACCTTCTTCCACCGTGCCGTCAAACGCCGAATCCCCCCACGGGCCGGAGCAGTCGTAAACGCGGACGGGTTCGTTCCGCTCAACCCGGCCATTGAAGGACGTGGTGTCCGAAAGAGCGATTTCCCGCATGGGCACGCGCACCGACGGATGGATCTCCCCCTCGACATAGACGCGGGTGGATGCCGGAAGGGGTTTCCGTGAAGCATCGTGGGATTCGTGGTTGCTGCCGATGGTTTCTTCAGGTCGGATCATGGTGGAAGGATGCGGGGGTTGGATCAGTGGTGGAACAAAAAAAGCCGTGCGAATATGCACGGCCGTATGAAATGAGGAGTTGGTGACTCGACTTCCTACGGCGGCATGATCCGCGTCAGGTTCGAAGGGTCTTTTCCGCGCGTCGGAAAATCTCGGCTCTGCGAACGATGAGCGCCCCTGTCGTGGACGAAAGCATCGGATTGGCGGCCCAATATGTCAAGCCGTCCCGGCCCATCTGAAAATTCAGGAAAGAAAACCTTGATATGTGTCGCGGATTCACCAAGGGTCCGCCCGTCGTGCGGGGCGTAGCTCAGCCTGGTAGAGCGCCTGCTTTGGGAGCAGGAAGTCGTCAGTTCGAATCTGGCCGCCCCGACT
>CAIVKO010000227.1 GCA_903906515.1 Akkermansiaceae bacterium | reverse complement strand
CATATCTAGATCAACATCACTAACACTCCATGGAGCGTCCAGGCCCAGTATCTGACGGTAAAAATCGGTGCTTTTCATCGGCACGAGCTTGACCGATCAAACGATTTTCACAAGAATTCCCACCGGAATTCACCAAGAACCTATTTTTTTACAAAACTGCCGAAGGATTGTAGGCAGTTTGGACAGGAGCTATTCGCGACGTGCCCGCAGGGCGAAAAAGGCCGAAGGCTTGTAGGCCTTTTGGACAGGCCCTATGGGCCGTGCTCCGAAGGAGTGAGGACGCTGGCGGAGCGTCCGAATCAAAAGCCGTGGGGCGGCTTCGAGTCAAAAGCACGCAGAGATTGACCATTGGAGGGATTTTCAAGCTCAACATGGGTTCTCTGGCAACGTCGGTCATAGACCGCCGCTACAAGCCATTCGTTTCGGATTTCATGCTTTCTATTTAGTGCTTTTACCCACGCCATGCCCATCATCACATCCATCTTTTTAGTTTTTTCATTGGTTCTAGCAGTCCTGATCGGTCCACAGACGCGGCCTTGGTCGTGGGGGCCAGCTATGTTTGCGCTGGGTATATCTGTTCTTGCGGCTTTGCCGGTGATTTGTCGGCGGGGTAAGGCTGCTACGGATTTTTGGATCATTGGATTCGGGATGCTTACTGCGGCGTGGTATGGCTGGCGAGCATGGAGCTCTCCAGTGGCGGAATACGGGCAGGCGGACCTCTTGCTACTCTGTGGGGCTATTGCTGCCTTCATCAGCATTCGGGGCATCGCAGGGGAGGCCAGAGCTGAACGAATCCTGGTCTGGGGTATCGCCCTGCTGTTGTTAGTCAACCTGATCGTCATCGGCATGCAGATCGTGGATCCCACCTATTCACCGATCTTCCGTACGCGGTCTTCCCCTTCGATGATCTCTGGGTTTTTCGCCCACTACAACGAAGCTGCGAACTATCTGATCGCGTCGTCGATGTTGGTCGGCGCGGCGGCCATGGTTGGCAGGCACTCACTGCCTGTACGAGTTCTGTGGGGGCTGATCTCTCTGGCGGGATTGGCCGGGGTATGGTTCACGCACTCACGGGGCGGCATCCTCGGAGCGGCGGTAGGCTGCGGGGTGTTTGCAACGGTTTTCCTGATCATCGCCAAACGCCGCGAGTCGAAATGGTTCGCCCCCATGCTGATCGCAATACCTTTGATAGGACTTACGATAGGAGCATTTCTCTTCATGGGTTGGCAGGATGCACAAGAAGCAAGGAAATCAGCCAATACCACCGTCGCCGGATTACTGGATAACAACTGCCGCCTCTATTTCCTCGGGATTGCCATGTCCTGCATCGGACTGCATCCCATGAATGGTGGAGGCAGCCGGAGTTTCAGTTGGGAGTGTTTTACCTTTGTGGATGGAAAAGCCAACGGCGACATCATCACCCACAGGCCGGACATGGTCCACAACGAGTTTATGCAAGCTGCAACGGATTACGGTTTGATCGGTGCCGGACTACTACTCGGGCTGATTGGAACGTTCATCGTCACGGCGATCGTGAGGGCGCTCTTTGAAAAATCGACGGCAGAGAAGGATGGAAGGGATGCCTGGCGCTTGGGCGCGCTGGCTGCGTTCGTAGGCATGCTGATCCAGTCGTGCTTCAGTTTTGTCTTCCACCTGCTGCCGGGAATTTTATTGTTAGGCATCTGTCTGGGGCAGATGGCGCGCTCCAACGAGCACGCGCCGAGCATGCGAACGCTAGTTACCAGGATCTTCCTTTGCATCGCCGGATTAATCTGCGTATGCAGCCTTATACCGGCGGCGTGGAAAGGATCGCAGGTCACCTGGATCCTGTGGCCGAGCTATTTCAGCAAGCTGGCGGTCAGCTCCTCCGAATCTAGGATCGACGCTCTCACCGAGGCAATCCGAGTCTGGCCACATTCCGAATTCTACCAGGAACGTGCGGGTATCCTCCAGGAGACCATGATTTCCCTGCAAGGAAATGATTTGAAGGATGCGGAGCAACGGGCGCTGGACGACTATCAGGAGGCAGCCAGACTCCAACCGTTTGATCCCGGGCACGTGGCCAACAGCGCAATACTGTTAGGACAGATGCGCCGAGACGCGGAAGCGGAGGATGCCTTTACCAAGGCCATCCACTTGCAGGGCGGGATGGAACCCGCTTACCGAGTGCATTTTGTCTGCGCCAATCACTATCTGGCAAAGGGGCTTCGATTATGGAATCCTGAAAATCCTGAACCGGCTCTCAAAGCGCTGGAACTTTCCGCCGAACATATCGAACGTTCTGCTAGAGAAATGCACTGGATCATCGCCGACATGCGCGAACCCCGCATTGTGATCCACGAGAAACTCGGGATCGCGCGACAAGCCGCCGGAAACCCAAAAGGTGCATTGAAATGTTATAACTTTGCATCGACCCTTCCCGGCGGCTCTCGCGCCCATTACCTGGCGGGCGTGCTGATCGGAAAACAGGCGGTTGCGACTTGGGCGAAACGAAGACCGGGACCGGCACTCTTCCTGTTCATGGAAGCAAAAAAACGTGTCGGTCAATCTGGCAACCAACTGCCCAAGGACGTGACGCCAAGCCAGCGCACGGAGTATCTCAATTATCTCGATCGGCAGATCACATTCTTGAAGGGCGCGAGAGTTGTGCCATTGAAAGAATGATGAAGGTGGGTTCCACCACCGGGGGAACCGCGCGAAAGGAAAGTCAATGATGTGACCTTTTCAGACGCTCCGGCCTTACGATGACTTGCCATTGTCACGGCGCTCCCGGCGGTAGCGCCCTACCTTTTACCCGGGAAAACTGTGCGCTCCCTACCATTTTTAGGGTAGGGCTGGGTCGCCGCGCCCGGCCCACTTTTCCCATGAGGGTGAGACGTTACTGAGACGTTTGATTTACCTACTTGACACCCAACCATTGATATGCGCATATTTATGTGTGCGAACGACGATTGAATTACCCGATAGCTTGTTTAGGCAGGTCAAGACCTTGGCAGTGCAAAAAGGCCTGACGATGAAGGAGTTTTTCACTGCAGCTGTGGAAAAGGCCGTGGTGGAGCCCCCTCCAGAATCGCGGCGCATGACCCGTCCACCCATAGGGGGACTATCCGGAAGGCCTATACCCGCGAGAAGCAACAAGGACTTGGCGGCCTTGCTGGAAACTGAGGACCTTAAAAAATCCTAATGAAAACCTTGGTCGATGTGAATGTCGTCTTCGCGATCATGGTGGAACGTCACGTGCATCATGCTGCGGCATGGAAGTGGTGGGAAAAACGGGAGGCAGGCAGTGTTGGACTTTGTCTGCCGGTGAGACTCGGGTTACTCCGCCTCCTAACCAATCGCAAGGCGATGGAAAACACACCTGTGAATCCTGACGTGGCCTTGGCGGCTTGGGATGCCATGGAAGCGGATGAGCGGACTTTCGACATCGGGCTCCCCACAAGTGCCGGCGAAGCTTGTTTCAGAAAGAACGTGGCGGGCCGCGTGCCAACACCGAACCTTTGGACGGATGCCCTGCTGGCAGCCTGGTCTGAAACCGCAGGTTACCGACTGTCTTCCTTCGATGGAGGGTTTCGTTCGTTTCCAAATCTGGAATTCGAATGGCTGAAGGGCTGAAGATATAGAGCTTCACTCACCCATGCACTTTACCATCATTACTCCGAATCTGAATTACGGTCGCTTTCTTGGCGATTGTCTCGAGAGCGTGGCGGAGCAGATTCGTAAAAACACGACATCTCCTTGTGTGACACTTGAGCATCTGTTGATTGACGGTGGATCGTCTGATGAAAGTTCTAAAGTAGCATCAGAATTTCCGCACGTGACATGGATTCAGGAACCAGACACAGGAATGTCCGATGCAATCAACAAGGGCTTCGACCGGGCGAAGGGAGCCTGGGTGATGTGGCTCAATGCCGATGACCGGCTGAAACCAGGTGCTCTAGCCGAAATGATTGGATTTTTGGAAAAATCCACAGCTGACGTAATCTATGGCGACTGGGACTTTGTCGACGATAGAGGAGGTTTTCTTCGGCATGTGAAGGCTCCGAAGTGGTCGAGATTCGTCCATGTGCACCACCATTGTTATATCGGCTCCACTGCGGCATTTTACAGATGCTCGACGATCATTGAGAAGGGCCATCGTTTGCGCAAAGATTTCCGTTACGTGATGGACGGCGAGTTCTACGCCCGTCTCGATGCGGATGGAAAGCGGTTCGAGCACGTACCGGTGAATGTGGCAGATTTCCGGATGCATGGAGAAAACGCTTCGCAACGCCATCTGGGAAAGACCCGCGACATGGAAAACGCTCTCGCGGCCGAACGCCAGCATGTGGAGTCCCGCGCCATCCGCCGGGCTTATGGAATCACACTTTTTGAAGATCCATATTTAAACGGTCTGGTCGATGGAGTGCTGTGGCTGGTGGCCCGTGCTTGGAAGCTGATTTTGAAATCCTTGTAGCGGCGGTCTATGACCGTCGCAGGAAACCATGAAATCCAGAAACTCCATCATCAGTCATGAAAATCAGCGACGGTCACAGACCGCCGCTACAGAACTGCGAATCTCCGCCGTCTTTGCGACGATGAACCGTGCTGCCACCGCTGTGGTGTGCGTGCGGGCGTTGGCCGCACAGACGCGTCCGCCGGATCTGGTGGTGGTGGCCGACAATGTGTCATCGGACGATACAGTGTCAGCGCTGGAGAACTTGCTAGATCTCCCCTTCCCACTCATCGTTCACCGGATGCGGGAAAACCTCGGTAATGCAGGTGGCGTGGAGGAATCGATGGATCTGGCATTCGCGAAGGGATCCGATGCAGTGTGGATTCTGGACGACGATTCATGGCCGCGTCCGGATGCGCTAGAACAATTGCTAGGCGATGCATGGAATCCGGATGTGGTCAGGCACTCGATGCAGATCGATCCAATGACTCATCGTTTCACCTGGCCGCTTCAGGTTACCGACGGAGCAGGTGGCTGGAGGCTGGTGGATTCGATGGAGGATATGCCGTCCGGAAACTTCATCAAAACCCGGATCATCTGGACGGGAGCACTGCTTCCACACAAGGTGTGGGAGTCGGTAGGGCCGGTCAACGGCGATCTGTTCATCCGTGGTGAGGATGAGGAATACCCTTGGCGATTCGAGCAAGCTGGATTCACTCAGGAAGCGGCGGTGCTTTCTATCCTCGACCACCCGGGACCGGTCAACCTCGTCCATCTAACATTGTTCGGAAAAAGCCTCTTCTTTGAACGCGGGCTGGCGGATTGGAAACTCTACTACAAGGTGCGCAACATGGTGTGGCTCAAGCGGCGGCAATCGGGAGCTATCAAAGCGCTCTCGATGGCTATTACCTACGCACTGGTCACTGCAAGGATAGACGGCACGCAGCGACTGTCGCTCGTGTGGGAGGCCGTGAGGGATGGTTGGTGCGGACGATTGGGGAAGTGGAAGCGTGGCTAGGGCTGACCCAGGTAGGGCGTGCTCGCCGTGGCGCGCCCAGATTACCCGTGAGGGTGAGACGTTTCTAATACAGTTCATTTACCGTGCTTTAGCACCGCCATTCGGCGGGAAAGTGGGCGCGCCGCAGCGTGCGCGCCCTACCGGCTTTAGGGGTAGCCCCCCTACCGGTTTTCCCGCCACATGCTTGCGGTATGTCCGAACAATGCTAGCATCAGCTCATGACAAACTTGGTCCATACATTGTTAGATCCGAATTCCGGTTTCCGTATCCAGAGATCATTACTGCGCCTGATCGGGGCGGCATCCCTCATAACCTTGAGCGCCATGTCCACAGCAAAGGCCGATGACCCAATCCGTCTTTGGGCGGGTGACGCTCCCGGATCGCTTGGAGACAAGCCACAGGACATACCCACGCTCACAAGGTTCAGTCCAGATAAGTCCAAGTCGAATGGCACAGCGATTGTCATCTGCCCGGGCGGCGGATATGGGGGACTCGCCCCGCATGAGGGCAAAGGCTACGCTGACTACCTAACCGCCCGCGGCATCGAATGTTTCGTGCTGAAATACCGTCTGGGAAGCAGTGGATACCACCACCCTGCGATGATCCATGATGCCCAGCGCGCGATCCGCCTGGTCCGGATGAATGCCGTCCAATGGGGAATCAACCCGCAACGCATCGGCATCATGGGCAGCAGTGCGGGCGGTCATCTTGCCAGCACCGCCGTCGTCCACCATGACGCAGGCGACGCGACTGCATCGGATCCCGTGGACAAACAAAGTTCGCGCCCGGATTTCGGCATCCTTTGTTATCCGGTCATCAGCATGAGGGACGGCGTGTGCCATGCCGGATCAAAAAAGAATTTGTTAGGTGACAATCCGGATTCCAAACTGGTTGACTGGTTGTCCACCGACGAGAACGTGAGCAAGGACACCCCGCCCTGCTTTATCTGGACCACGAGCGAGGACACTGTCGTGGCACCGGAAAACACCCTGCGTTTCGCCAGCGCGCTCATGCGGGCGAAGGTCCCATACGATCTGCACATCTATCAGAAAGGCAGGCATGGCATAGGCCTGGGCAACGGAAGAAAGGGAAACAACGCCGAGAACGTCCATCCGTGGGCTGGCGATCTCGTCTTCTGGCTTGGTGAAAACGGCTGGCTGCCCAGTCAGGAAACTCCCTGAGAGGCTGTCTTGAAAATGGCATGGACCGTCTCTCCGAGCGGTCCATGAAGATGGATAGTGAATGAAAGTCGAGGACATGATTTTCAAGTAATTTATTGGCATCTGCATTCTCATTCCATATGCCGGACCGCTCGGAGATCGGTCCCTGCCTTCTTTAACAAAGGCCCTGAACAATCTATCAGACCTTGGTTTTCGCAACTTCCCACGATTCTTCCATCCGCGCGGGTGTGGCACTTTCCAAATCCAGTCCGTGTAGTTTCAAATCCCGTTCCATGGCGGCGAAGCGGGTCTCGAACTTGGTGTTAGCTGCTGCCATTAATACTTCCGGATCGACCTTGCGGAAACGCGCCAGGTTGACCACTGAAAATAACAGGTCGCCCATCTCCTCCTCGGTGGCGGTGGCGTCGCCGGTTCTAACGGCCGCATCGAGTTCATCGAGTTCCTCGCGCAGTTTGGCCAGCACTCCAGACTCATCCGGCCAATCAAAGCCGACTTTAGCGGCTTTTTTCTGGAGTTTCACGGCACGCAGTAGAGCGGGAAGCCCCTTGCCGACGCCGTGTAGGTAGGGCTTTCCGCCATCGCCTTTTTCGGCGCGTTTGATCTCATCCCATTGCCGGAGCACGGCATCGGATGTGGTGGCGGAGCTTTGCGCGAACACATGGGGGTGGCGGCGCACCAGCTTGTCGCTGATGCCGCGTGCGACGTCATCGAGATTGAAATTTCCAGCCTCTTCTGCCAGTTCGCTGTGGAAAACCACCTGCAATAACAGATCTCCCAGTTCTTCCTTCAAATGCTCGATATCTCCCCGTTGGATGGTATCCACCGTTTCATAGGCTTCCTCGATGAGATTTGGAACGAGCGATGCGTGGGTTTGCTCGGCATCCCACGGGCAGCCACCCGGTGCGCGAAGGCGGTGCATGATGGCCCTGAGACGGGCGAGTTGCCGCCCGGCATCCGGGCTGTCGATCATTTCGGAATCGTTCATGGCTTGGAATTATGGCGTTCGGCTGCGATGCGGAGCGTGTCGCGCTCGGATTGGGTGAGACTCTGAAAACCCTCGCTGGAAATCTTATCCAAAATGGCATCCACCTCCGGATCATCGTGCAGTTGGAGTTCGGCACGAGGTCGCAATTTAGCATCTACGGGTGCCCGTTCCGAGCGCTCGATCATAGGTATGAACCGCGGTGACCCGCCTAACAACCATGGATAACGCATCAGGATGAATCCCAAGATCGCTCCGCCAAGGTGCCCGGCCTCGCCACCTTCGTTGCCACCGATTTTAAGCAGGATCGCGCCCACCGAGAAAACCATCAATACGATGGCGAGCTGACGTATCGAAAGTTCAATCGGTGGAAAAAGCAAGGCGACGCGCAGGCCCGGTGCGATAAACGCCACTCCAATGAGAATTCCATAAATACCGGCCGAAGCACCGACCAAACTCGACTGCATATCCATCGGCAACACTCCGGCGAATGCGAGCAGTGTGAAAAACGCAGCTCCGGCACACCCGCAAAGCAGATAGAACCCGAGGAATTTCCACGATCCCCACCACCGCTCCATCCAAGGCCCGAAAAAGTAAAGCCCGATGCAGTTGAACAATACATGTCCAAGGCTGCCATGAAGGAACTGGAAGGTCACGAACTCCCAAATACGAAACTCACCGATTGCCGAATCCACAGAAAACGCCCCCCATTGCACCAAGGACGGGTTGCCATGGTCATCAATCGGCATGTTGAAAACTTTAGGAAGAATCAAATAGTCTAGGATGAAAATCGCCGCATTGGAGATAAGAAGCCACTTCACCACAGGAGGGAGCTGTGACGTGAGGCCACCGCCATGCCTTTGATTCCGGTAATAATCACGATCTGCAATGCCCATCTGCTGGGTGAATTAGCACGCCAAAAGACCACACGCAAGACCAGGTGAGGCAAAATCCGTGAATCATTCAGAGCCTGTCTTAAAAATGGCAGGGATCGATCTCCCGAGCGGTCCGGTGAATGGAATGAGAATGAATCCGCGCATGAAATGCTTGAAAATCCGAACATGGCTGGTCTCCCGCTTTTCATTCACGCGGACCGCTCGGGAGACCGGTCCCTGCCTATGCCAATATTCAGACGGCTCTCAGAGCACTTTCCCCTTTCCCGCCAGAGCAAGCGTGCGTAGGTTCCCGCCGTCATGAGTTGTTGCGGCCCCAAAACCACGCTAGATCCTGCCTTGCACCGGAACCAGAAGCCATCCTGGATCAAAGTCCGGCTCCCGAACGATCCCACATTCTGGTCCACCAAATCCCTCGTGACCGACCTGAAACTGGTCACGGTCTGCGAAGAGGCCCAGTGCCCGAACCGCTGGGAATGTTGGAGCCACGGCACCGCCACCTTCATGATCGCCGGCGAAAAATGCACCCGCGCCTGCGGATTCTGCGCCGTCAAAACCGCCAAGCCCGATCCACTCGAAGCCGATGAACCGCAACGCGTCGCCGAAGCCACCCGACGCATGAAACTCAAGCACGTCGTCATCACCGCGGTGGCCCGCGATGACCTGCGTGATGGCGGCGCTGAGCATTTCAAACAAACCATTGAAGCGGTTAGGGAAGTCAATCCCACGACGATCATTGAAGTCTTGGTTCCGGATTTCAATGACCGCGATTGGGCGCTGCAAATGGTGATGGATGCGCGACCACACATTTTCAATCACAACATCGAAACAGTTGAGCGACTCACGCCATTGGTCCGTTCCCGTGCCCAATACCAACGCAGTCTCACGGTCCTGAAAAAGGCCACAGCCATGGTCAAAGGGGTGGTTGCCACCAAGAGCGGCATCATGCTGGGACTGGGCGAGCGTTATGATGAAGTCCTGCAAGCCTTCGACGACCTGCGTGCCCATGATGTGACCGTGCTCACGCTGGGCCAGTATTTGCGGCCGAGCCCCAAACACCTGCCTGTGATCGAATACGTCACGCCGGAGATGTTTGCGGAGTATAAGGAAATCGCGTTGGCCAAAGGATTCCGGCATGTCGCCAGCGGTCCGTTGGTGCGCAGTTCCTATCACGCGGCGGATTTCCGTCCCGAGTTGGACGTGCTGGAGGCGATCGAAGCCGATGTGCGTGCCGCCAAGGAGCAGGCGTGAAAGAGACTCGATACTTCAAGACACAAAAGAGTGTGTGAGATCTGAAAATCGCTCATTGACAAATCTTCCGTGAGACATATTTTGAATCACATGAAGACAGCAACTGTCAGAGAACTCCGGAATGAATTTCCCCGCATTGAATCGTGGGTTCATGAAGGCGAATCCGTCAATATCAGCAAGCGGGGAAAAGTGATTGCCACATTAGTTCCGGCTTTGGGAGCCTGCTCATCCCAGCCACGTCCGCCCAAAGTGGACATCATGGCCAGATTGCAGGAAACCTGGAGTGGTCGCATTTTCACCATGGAGCAGGTTGCAGCCATGCGCGCGGATGAACTGGCTGATGACATGGGCTGATGAAGGCTTACCCAGACACTTCATTTCTTTGCGCTTTGTATCGACTTCAGGCCAACTCTGCTGAAGCCGCAGCCTATTATGCCGCCATGCCGGGACCTCTGGAGGTCACGACATTGCTACTCTATGAGTTCAAGCAAGCCGTGCGATTCCAGATCAGACTGCACCGCCACGATTTGGCCAAAGGATATCCACGGGCAGAAGGAATCAAAATGCTAGCGGATTTGAAATCAGATTTGGTCAGTGGTCAAGTCATCACCGTCCCTGCTCCCTGGCCGCAGATTCACCTTGCTGCCGAGCGACTCAGCGAGCTTTATACGGATGCTTGCGGACATCGTTCCATGGACATCCTTCATGTGGCAACAGCGATCGAGTTGGGGATGAAGGAATTCCTCACATTCGACGGAAACCAGAAAAAACTCGCCGAGGCAGAAGGACTCATTGTCCCACTATGAATATGAAGGCCTCGTGCACCAACATCCCACGAAAATGCGCCACTGGTTGATCAAATCCGAGCCCGACGTGTTTTCGATCGATGATCTGGCCCGCGTCAAACGGGAACCGTGGTCGGGTGTTAGAAACTATCAGGCGCGGAATTTCATGTGGAAGGACATGAAACCCGGAGACCTCGCCCTGTTTTACCACTCCAATGCCAAACCACCCGGAATCACCGGTGTGGCGAAAGTGGCCGGACTCCCCTACCCCGATGCCACGCAGTTCGACGAACGGAGCGAATACTTCGACCCCAAATCCACCCGTGAAAATCCGCGCTGGTGGCTGGTGGACTTCGAGTTTGTCGGACGCTTCGCGGAAATCCTCGCATTGGATGCCATCAAGGCCGATCCCGTTCTATCAGAAATGATGGTGTGTCAACGCGGCACCCGCCTCTCGATCACGCCGGTGGAGGCGCTCCATTTCCAGCGCGCCTGCAAGCTCGCGGGTTGGAAACGATAGAGCCCGCATGGCAAAGGTAGCGCGCTCTCGATGAGAGCGCACGCGTATGCGAAGAGAATGAAAAATCTCAAGGGCAGCCGTTCCGTCTTTTCTTGATCCACGCATTCTGATCTCATTTGCATGCCGCCTCATCGAGGCGGCGCTACCTAGCGTGAATCGCCTTTCTCATAAAACCTCATCGAGGCACTACCTAGCCCGGGTTTGCTATCCGAGCCATCATCTGCCACACTCGCCCCGTGTCCCAACCCTATCTTTCCCTTGAAGCCGAGCTCCATGATGCATTCTGGGAGGCGGAGGACGAGGCTTCGGAAGTCCGCTTGATGGAGAATTTCCTCCGCAAACACCCGGGAACAGCCCTTGAAATCGGCTGCGGGTCCGGTCGGTTGATGTGCCCGCTGCTTGCGGCGGGTCTCGCGGTGGAGGGACTGGAACTATCCCCGGACATGATCGATCTCGGCCGAAAACGCGCTGTGCGTCACGGACTGGATCCCATCGTCCACTCTGGAGACATGACGACATGGAATCCGCCGCGGGTCTATCAGGCATTGCTCGCCCCGGCCTTCACCCTGCAACTCGCGCCCGATCCGGATGCCGCGCTACGCCACTGGAGCCGCTGGTTGGAAACAGGCGGCGGGCTTTACCTAACAGTGTTCATGCCCTATGCAGAATTGTTAGGCGACCTGCCGGAAAACCAATGGTATCCCGACCACCAGGTAAAACTCACTGGCGGAGGCGAGGGGTTGCTGGAAACCCGCCACCGACTGGATCACGGGAACCGCGTCATCCATCGCGAACACCGCTACTCATTGACCGGTCCAAATCCGGCCAAGCATGAATCCCGCCAGTCGATCCGCTGGATCGAGCACACCGAAATGGTCCGCCTGCTAGACCACGCCGGTTTCAGAATCGACCGCTTCTTCCTCGACTTCGACCCCGCGCGGACCACGACCGATCCGGATCGTGAGGACTTCGACGGCATTCTCACCTACGAAGCCACGATGCTGAGCAAACAGGAACGCTTGTAGCGTCGCTCTATGAGCGTCGATGCCCATGAAATGCGCGAAGCTCTTCTTTGGCACCCCGCTCTCGGGGAGACAATTTGCGACGGTCATAGACCGCCGCTACAAGTGCGTCGCCTCAGATCCGAATGTCGATCATAGCGCGCTTGCGGCGGGACTCGATCCAACGTTCGTATTGGGCGGAGGTTTTCTTTTTGCGCACACGATCCTGGATCATGTCGCGGACTTTCTCAAGAGACGGAGAAGGACCGTAGTCGATCTTGATCGGCTTGACGATAGTGAAGCCCATGGGATCCTTGAGAGGGCCGACGATTTTCCCGACAGGAGCTTCGAAGAGGATCGAAGCAAATTCAGGGGAAAGATCGGTGCGTGGGACGTTTTCCTGCTTCCCTCCCTTATCGGCAAAGGCGTCTTTGGAATACGTCTTGGCGAGTTCCGCGAAGTCTTTGCCATCGGCGAGTTGATTGACGACATCCTCGGCCAGGGTCAGTTGTGAATCGGGGGTCGCGGCGGGGTTCTGGGGATCGGAGGCAGGGATGAAGATTTTTTGAAATGAAATCATGTCTTTGGTGAAATCACGCAAATTGAGTTTCACCTCGCTATATTCCTTCTGGATTTCGTTAGGAAGGGGTGGTGGCGCGTCCGAGAACTGCTGGGCGCGCATCGACTGGACAACCATTTTCTCACGGGTCATTTCGCGGTATCCCTCCATGGTGAGGCGATTGCGTTTGAGTTCCTCGCGGAATTTCGCCTCGTCACCGTTGAAAAGCTCGCGCATCTGGCGTTTCACCTCGTCATCGACGATGTGGGGTTTGATGGATGCACCGAGTTTTTTGAACTCATCGAGGATGATCGCCCTGTCCACCAATTCCTGGAGCACCTTGGCTTTAGCCTCCTTGAACTTGGCCTCGAACGGCGACTGCGGACCACGGCGCGGATATTGGGCGGCAAGCTGGGCATACATCGGTGCCAACATGAATGAAACCTGGTTCTTGGTGATGACCCGACCGTTCACCTTGGCGGCGATGCCATTGACCTCGATAGGCCCGCTGGCAACGGGGGCCTGTCCCGGTGGCCGAGCCGGTGCCGGTGGCCGAACCGGTGCAGGAGCTTGCTGGGCAAGGGCGTCAAGCCCCGGAAGGACCAAGCCTGCCGCCACCAGTGAAAGGGAAAGAAATGATTTCATGAATGTATTGCGCTGAGACACCAAGACGGGGCAACAACCCCGAACTCTGGCGAATTCTTTCCCCATCGAGGTGGGAATGCAAGCAGGGAAACCCGAAATCATGAGAACCGGCTGGCCGATCATTTGAAGTCTAAAAATTCAGGCTGCTCATTAGTATAAAATCACCATCGAACACCAAGGCGACGAACTAAAAATCCCCTTTTTCATGCCTCCCAATGTCTTTATTGACGGTTTTCATGACCGCGATGGGACCCTGCGTTTTTCTCCTGTCGCAACGCGATTGCCTTGAGTTGGTTGGCAGAGCCGAAGCCGCAGTTGTCACCAATTTGTCACCACCCGTAATCATGACCGGGTGGGAGGTGTCAATTTGGGCTTCTTTTTCAGAAGCCAACCCATTGATTTTGAATGGGATATAAAATATACACCCGAAGGGACTCGAACCCCTAACCTTCTGATTCGTAGTCAGACGCTCTATCCAATTGAGCTACGGGTGCTTTGCAGCGTGGTGCGGGCGGCAGAAAGCATGGTTTTTGGACGGGTGTCAAGAAATTCGGTGCGATTGGAGAAAAAACTTGGATGTGATCCGCATTGACTGGGAAAGCCCGCAGCCCAAGATGGTCGCACGATGATTGCGAGATTGAGAGGCCGAGTGATCGAGGCGTATCCAAACCGCCTGGTGGTAGATGTGCACGGAGTCGGCTATGAGGTATTCGTTCCGCTTTCCACATTTGACCGCCTGCATGCAACTGAGGGGCTTGAGGTGGACTTGCGCACCCACCTTCACATCCGGGAAACCGCACACACCCTCTACGGATTCGCCACCGAGGAGGAGCGCGATGTCTTCCTGATGCTGATCGACCGAGTGAGCGGCATTGGCCCGGCAATCGCAATGGCGGTGCTCAGCGGCATGTCGGTTTCTCGCTTCAAGAGCTGTGTCGTCGCAGGAAACCTCGCGGAACTCTCGCGCATCAAGGGCCTTGGAAAAAAAACCGCCGAACGAATCGTGTTGGAACTTAAGGATAAGGTCGGGGTAACCGACACCTGGCAGGACGCCGCCGCCGGCGAGGTGAGCGCCCCCGCCGCTGATGCGGAACTCGCCCTCATCGCCCTCGGATACAAACAGGTGGACGCCCGAAAAGCCGTCCGAAAGGTGCTCGAAGCCGATGCCGCCGCTCCGGTGGAATCGATGGTCCGCGGGGCGTTGCGCATCTTGCAGGGGTAGGCATTCCTGATCAATTTGTGACGGTCGAGTCATTCACCTCTGGTTTTCTCCACTTGGTTACGGTTTCCTCTTTGAACCGGCATGTGTTTCCACTCCGGTTTCAGATCCAAATCTCCCTGATGCAGAACTCCCGGTAAATGTCCTTGTCGGTGGAGGCATCCCGGTGTTTGATCCCCACCCTCCTTGCGGCGATGAAGGCTCCGAAAGCGCCTTTCCCCACCAGCAAGCGTGCTTCGATCCTATCCATGAGCTTGAACGCCCCTTCTTCGCCCAAACGATCCGCGCTTCTTGCCATGGGAGCACTTGGCGTGGTTTTCGGAGACATCGGGACCAGTCCTCTCTACGCGCTGCGCGAGTGTTTGTCCGGCCCGCACGGCGTTGGTGCCAGCCAAGACAATGTGCTGGGTATTCTCTCGCTGATCATCTGGTCGCTCATCAGCCTCATCAGTATCAAATACATCAGCTTCGTGATGCGGGCGGACAACGAGGGCGAGGGCGGGATTCTGGCCCTGCTGGCCCTCGGTTTCCCCGGCATGGTGCGTGGCGAAAAACACACATCGCGCCACACTTTCATCATGGTGGTCCTGGCCCTGCTAGGAACCTCCTTCCTCTTCGGGGACGGCATCATCACCCCCGCCATCTCAGTACTCTCCGCCGTGGAAGGTTTGAAAGTTGCCGCCCCCAGCCTGGAAGAAGCCATCGTGCCGATCACGGTGGCAATTTTGCTAGGACTCTTTTCGATTCAAAGCCACGGCACTGGTCGTGTTGGCAACCTCTTCGGGCCGGTGATGTTGTTGTGGCTCATCGTCATCGCCATCCTCGGCATGCGCGGCATCATGATGAACCCCGCCGTGCTACAGGCGTTCAATCCTTGGTTTGGATTGAAATTCCTCATCGATCACAAACTCCACTCCGCCATGACCTTGGGCGGGGTTTTCCTCTGCGTCACCGGCGGCGAGGCACTCTACGCAGACATGGGCCACTTCGGGCGCCAGCCGATCCGACTCGCCTGGTTCATCGTCGTGCAGCCCGCGCTTCTGCTAAACTACCTCGGCCAGGGAGCGCTGGTCCTGTCGAATCCATCGACGGAAAATCTTGAATCTCCCTTCTACTGCTTGGCCCCGGCGTGGTTTTCGCTGCCTCTGGTGATCCTAGGCGCGGTGGCGGCGGTGATCGCTTCGCAAGCACTGATATCCGGGGCTTTTTCGCTGACCATGCAGGCGGTGCAGATGGGATTCATCCCGCGTTTGAGGATCCGGCACACCTCGGAAAGCGAGCACGGCCAAATCTATGTGGCCCCGATCAACCGCGCCATCATGATCGGCAGCATCACACTGGTGTTGGCATTCCAAACCTCCAGCAATCTGGCCGCCGCTTACGGCATCGCCGTCTGTCTCACCATGCTTATCACCGGCATCCTTCTCATTCAGGTTGCCACCACTTGCTGGAATTGGCCAGTTTGGAAGGCATTGTTAATCTGCGGCTCATTCATGTTGATCGAGACGTGCTTCGCCATCACGAATCTGAGTAAAGTGATGCAAGGCGGCTGGGTTACGCTGAGCATCGGAGCCGCACTGCTCTTCACCATGCTCACCTGGAAACGCGGACGCCAGTTCTTGTCAGGCAAGTTCGCCGCTATGAGCTTGCCTCTCGACGACCTTGTGGATTCGTTCAAACGCCATGAACCGGTGCGCGTTCGTGGCACCGCCGTCTTTCTCTCCAGTTCCACCGTCGCCACTCCGGGTGCCCTGCTGCACAATCTGAAACACAACAAAATCCTCCACGAGAAAGTCATCATTCTCACCCTCCAGACCCAGCGTGTCCCTAGGGTGAAAGAGGGGGAATCCTTGGAGGTCATCGACGTTGGCTCCGGGATTTGGCGGGTGATCTCATCCCACGGGTTCATGGAACAGCCGGATGTCCAGCAAATCCTCCGATCCTGTGCCAGCCACGATCTCATCTGCGATCCCAACCAAACCAGCTTCTTTCTCGGTCGAGAAACCATCGTTCCCACCCGTAAGAACATGCCGATCTGGCAATCGCGCTTTTTCGCCCTGCTCTGCCGCAGTTCGCAAAGCGCCATGGAGTTCTTCAATCTGCCGCCCAACCGCGTGATCGAGCTCGGCACACAGATCGAAGTGTGATTTTTTCCTGCGTCCACCAAGACTGGAGATCGGAACACACATAGGTAATTTTTGATTTTTTAACTATTTCCAATTATTCACTTGCATGCTCTGGTTCCGCCCCCTATTCATCGCGCCCCGTCTGCCGGAGCATCAATGCGAGGATAGCTCAGTTGGTAGAGCAGTTGGCTTTTAACCAATTGGTCCTGGGTTCGAGTCCCAGTCCTCGTACTTTCTCTGATAATCAAAAATTCACGCCGATCTCGGCGCCCAAAAAGGGTGAAAAGAGAACGAAAGTGAGAACAAACGGCAGCCTTGGAATCAGCAGTTGAGTCCCGTAACCAGCAGGCAGCGGAGCAAACGGAATTTTCCAGATACAATGGCTGGGAAGATTTGGCACCGTCACACTCAGAAAAGCGCCCAAGTAATGGTCATGTTCTCTGGAAGTTGGTGAGAGTGGCACGGACATCTCCGATAAAGATTGCGGCGCGAAACTCCACAGGGATGCGGTCATCATCATCACTGAGCCACAGGGTGGCATCTTTTTTCATTTTCTTGTAGGGAACCAGTTCGAGGGTTTTGCCGTTGATTTTCCGCATCCCGACGGTGAGTCGGATGGTTTTGCGGTCGAGATGGGCCTCACGACCTTGGACTTTTACCTTTATCAAATAGGGGGTCTTGAAGGGTAGGACAACAAGATTGAACTCATCCCCGGTATTTAGCTTCTGGCTACGGATGTGAAGCATCGCGGAGAAAATGTCGAAAACGGGAGAAAATTCGAAGATACGCTCGATGGTTTTGCTGCTGCCTTTCGGGATTGGCTGGGTCGTTTCCTTACAGACCGCTCGATTGGGAGCATATCGAACGGTGGTGGAGGTGGTTTCCTCACTATCAGTCTCCACAGCACTGAAAAGTTGTGGTTGGAGAGATACGGGATCGAGTTCCGACCAGAAGTTACAAGTGTAGGGAAAAAGTCCCGCAGCAATCCCGAGGCTGGCGGCGGAGGACGTGACGACGTATGCGTTGGGTTTGTCCGTATCTTTGGGGGCGAACTTAACCTGAAGTTTTCCGGAATCAAGCATTCCATTCCAACTCACTTTGAGGTCGAGAATACCGGATTTGATTCTCGGGTGGGAGCCAATTTCCGATGGTGAAATATCCTTTTTCCAAGTGGGTTCCGCCGCTACAAATGGACAGACAGCGATTGAAACAAGAATGAGAACGCGCAATCCGATCATGGGACCTCCGACGGGTAAATACCCGGTAATATTCATTATTTCGGCAGTTTGACCGCTGCCGCGCGAGGAGGAAGGACACCGGATTCCAACTCGTATTCAAGACTGGTATCAGGTCGTTCCTCACTGGTGGGCAAGGGGCGAAAGGATTCCGAGTGGGTGTCCACGCGGAATTCGAGTTTCATCAGGTCGCGATTGGTTTCCGCGAGTTGGTCCAGCAAGTCGCGATTCTGATTTTGGATACCCTGCATTTTAGTGATAAGAGCCTCATAAAATTCCTTCTGGCTCAAGCCGATATCGGCAGGTTGGGCCACATACGTGGGACCGGACTGTTTGACCAACAATCCAGGTGACGGTAGCGTAGTGGTTTGGGTCTGAGCGACCGGACGACCCAAGTCGGAATTAGGAGTATGGGAAACCGGTAGTCCCGCTTCCACCACCGCAGCGAACTGGCGAACCGACCACCAATGACTCAGCCCGGCAGCGGACATGGCGGCTAAAGCGGTGGCACAAAACATGGGAAACATTGTAGATTTCATCGCTTGCGTTTGGGAGTTGATTTAACGGGTTCAGGCTCGCTAGGAGGCACTGTAATCTCGGATTTTGGAAGAGAACTTAGTATTTGTTGGATTTTATCAATGGCAACTCCCATTTGTTTCGAGTCATTTTCCAACTGGATAATCGAATTGGAGAGAATAGCCCCCACCGTCGCGTTCTGCTGATATGCGAGGGAGGGGTCGAATCCGGGTTCAAGCACACTGAAAACCGTAGTTCCATCGATACTTGGAACCAACAGATGGGGCCTGATGGACAAAGTGATTTTCTTACCGTCTGACAACTCAATCTCACGAGTGAACGGCGGGACATTCTCAGACGCTTGGAGAAGCCATCCAGGAGGAGCGGGAGCAAGCGGTTTTGCCGGAAAAGGCGCCAGTAATTTCACCTTTGAGGGATCGATGTTACCGCTGCCTGATTTAAGTTTCTCCACATGAACAGACAACCCCTCGCGAGGCTTTCCGGCATTGACGGATGGAATGTCTTCAGGGGAGGAAACCGGTTTTTTTGCCGCCTCAACTGCTTTGTCTGGAACAAGTTCACTGCCCGCAGGAGGGGTTCCTGTCACCATGACCGGAGAATCGGATTTTTTTTGGGCCGGATCGCTGTTCTTCTGCTTTTCGGATTTTGGAGAGGATGATTCCGTGGGAGGATCGAGAACCACGGTGACTTCGTTCGGCTTGCCAGATCGTTGGGCTTTGAACTGCTGGATCGCCTCAAGAACCGAATCTGCTCCAGGTTCCTTTGCAGGGCTCTGGGCATTCAAACACGGAGAAATCAACAGGCAGAACAAAGTGATGGTGAGCAGCGCATTCATTTCGAAGGGGGGGTGATTTGGATCGACTCGGTGGTGATCAAACCCGCAGGGCGCGCGGCATCCACGGCGTCCTGTTGGTTTACGGGCAGGCTTGGGCTATCGGCCCGCAGCTCAGTTGCAGGGATCGAGTTGCCGATCAGGTGGTTCCACGACTCAAGCAATTCAACACCCTCGGCGCGGAGTTGCTGGGATTTTTCCTGATAGTTCATCAGGCGGGTCAGCAGTTGGCGCGCTTCGGCGGTTTCTACTCCCGTCCACCGCATATTGCGGCTCTGATAGAGCACCGGCACATCAATATCGATACGATCAAGATTCCCACCTGGCGCTTCTGCGGTCAGGATATGCTGTATCCGGAGATTGGTCTCCTCAAAGTTTGAGGAAAGAGGCGGAGGCGGCAGCTTCTTGCGCGGGTTGGCCGGACTTGCGACCAGATCGACCAATACGGATTTTTTCTCGCCCGGCAGAAGATCTTTGTTAGGGAGCAAATCGGCGGGTGTGCTGGCAGACTTACCCGTCGAGGCAATAGCTGTGTTCTTCGGGGGCACCTGAAGGCCGCCGGTCGATACCATGATGACGGGTTTCGTAATGTAGAGCATACAAAAAGCCGCCGCGACCAAGGTGCTGATGGCTAACAACCATGGGTAAATCCGCAGGGCCGCGGTTGAGGTCGAGCGACGCTTCGACAATGAGTATGAGCCGGAAGACGATGCAAGCAAGTCAGGCAAAGACACGGGAGCGGGAAGCGGGGTCGTGCTTTCCACACCCCGCTGGGCAGGCAGAGGATTCATGGTTTTTTCAATAAAGATGGAGGAGGAGCGACCGCGGATGTTTCGGACTTTACAGCGGAGGAGGAATGAGCTTCAGCAGAAGACTCCGGGTTAGATTTTGGTTCGGCAGCAACCGAGTAACTGATGATAGTCTGATCCGACACCCCCGGGAAGGTCGTGAGAGTCATCGATTCCCGGGAAAGACGCAAGTGTCGGATCACTCCGCCGGTATTGGAGGTGGCTTGCAATCCCGGAACTACCTCCAGAGCTCCCCCACCCTGTCGTTGTCTGCCGATTCCGTCCGAACGATAGATGTCAAATGTCGTATGGGATTCATCGTCACCTTCCGTCATCACCTTGATCCGCACACCATCGGTAAACACCCGGAATGCGATCGGCTTGGTGGGAATTTGAGTGAGTTTATCGCCAGTCAGCTTAAAATGGGACTTCAACAAATAATCACCCACATGCTTGAAGTCCTCCGCCGTGGCTACCGGAGAAAGTATCACGCAGGTGACGATATAGAAAATCCAGATTATTGTCCTACGTCCCATAATGAGTCGGTGCTGCTGCCGGAGGGGTCGTAAGTGACCCCGGAGCCGGCGTTGATGACGGGGGGACATTTGCTAACGAGAATACTCAACTGGGTGCCAGTCAAGGATTTGACCGTCGGCAACGAGGTGGCACTGGTTCGCATGTAGGGAATAATGTCTGCCTCCACGATCGCGCTCACCACCTTGGTCGGATTATCAGCCAAATACATGCGCTGGGCGGTATAGACGGTGCGCAAGGTTTCGGAGGCCTCACGTCCGAGTTTCCATTCGTCCATTTTGCTCGTGACGACAAAGCCGGTGCCCATAAGCACCAACATGACCATAATAACCACGGTCATTTCCAGAAGCGTGAAGGCTTTTTGGGAATGTTTGGGAAGATGGCGCACTTTCATAACGACGATGTTTTTAACTCGAATTAACTGTCTTGAAAAGCTGTAAATCACAAATTTCACCCCTTAAGGAATTCCAGAGCATCCATGAAATTCTTGCGGAATTCAGGATCTTCAACGAGACCTTTCAGGTAAAAGAGCGCGAAAAACACACAAATCGTGATGACCGACATTGAAAAAAGCCACCAGGTGAGAGACTTCCCTTTCGGGGCAATGAAGGGGACAAACCAAGCATCGCGGTTCACGATCTGGGTGGTATACATCTGGTTGTTCTCCTTCAACTGACGGATCAGCGCGTCCATCGCATCATTGTTTGTGGAGACATACAGGTGCTTGTAGCGTCTTCCGGGAGTATCAGGAAGATCGACAACACGGATGCGCGCGGGAATCGACTCCAGGGGCCTGAGCGTCTCGACGTGAATTTCGTAAACGAACTTCTTACGCAGCCAGCGATCGAATCGGGTGAGTTGCATGATGGAAGTTGTAGGTTCAACAACGGGAATTCAGGGTAGTGCCAGGCGCCGAGCCCGGATTAAGAGCTGCTCTGCATCATCTTCGGACCCATCAGGAAAATCGGCAGGAAAGTTCCAATAAAGACCGCTGCAATGAGGGAGACAGCGATGAGGAGTACAATGAAACCCAGTGCTGCGGAAAAAGTATTCATGTAGTTCTGCGAATCCTCCTCATACATCTCGCACAACATTTCGAGCTGGGAATCGAGCGACGCTGACTTCTCGCCGATGGCAAGCATGTGGGTGATCTGGGCATCCACCGAAGTGTATTTCGAGAAAGCGGTGGAGAGAGGCACCCCGGAGTGTTCGTATTTGTCCGCTGCGTCGCGGAGCTCCTGATAGAAAGGGGTATTGCGCACGCTATTCGCCGAGACTCGAATGGATTTCGCAAGATTGATGCCGTTGGAATGCAGCAAGCGGATCGTCGAAAGGAAGGTCATCTGCCGCAAACTCATGATCAGCAGGCGTAAAAGACGCCAATTGGACATGGCAAAACCGAGAATCAGATTACGAACGCGCGCAGAGCGGGAAATGGTAATGCCGATTGCGATCAAAGAAATGACGAACGTCGGCCACACCGCCTGGGTAAAGTGGCTGACCTTGAAGGAAATGGCAGTCATGCCATCGGCCTTGGCTCCGACACCATTGAGCATTTGCTCGACCTGCGGCACGATTTTCACTTGGGATACGATGAACGCCCCGGTCAGCACACCGATGATCACGCTCGGGGTGATGGTGGCCTTTTTGAGTTGTTTCTGGAAAAACAACTCGCTCTTCATACGGGTGGCCAGCGACTGGAAGGCCTGATGGAGCTGACCCGCTTCCGTGCCAGCTTGGATGAGCCCGATGATCGTATCGTTGAAGCGCCCGGTCCGGCGGAAAGCCTCGTGCACATTCATCCCGGCGTTGATATCCTCGCGGATACGTGCCAGTGCATCGACCATGGGTTTGTTAGGCAATCCATGGCTGTAGTATTTAAGGGCATCCGCGGTGTTGATCTGCGCACGCAACATCGAACCAATACCGCGGAAAAGATCCACGATTTCCTTTTTACTGAACTCCTTGATTTTTTTGGGTTTACCGGCAGCGGCGAGACGCCCCTTGGCGAGGGACGACGCATTGGTGGCTCCCGCAGGATTGTTTTTGGCAGTTGTAGAGGAATCAGTCATCGGTGTAAGTCATGTCGATCACCTTGCTAACAGCGGCAAGGTCGGTTTTCCCCTCACGGAGCAATCTCAATCCGCTACGGCGAAGATTAGGAAGGATACCTTCCTCAGCTACCTTTACTTCCAGTTCGTAAGGGGTCATCTCGCCCTTGGAGAGCATGTCAGACACTTTGGGAGTGATCGGGATAATTTCCAAGATGGCCGTCCGTCCGCTGTAGCCGGAGAATCGGCATTCCTGACAGCCACCGGTTTTGGCCGCAAACAAGGGGATCTCAGCCCACGAATCATCGAGACTGAAGGTTTTGCGATCGAGTTCCTCAATGCCACCGATAGGTTCCTTGCAATATGGGCAGAGCATTTTGACGAGTC
This sequence comes from Akkermansiaceae bacterium, assembly GCA_903906515.1. Classification (GTDB taxonomy): domain Bacteria; phylum Verrucomicrobiota; class Verrucomicrobiia; order Verrucomicrobiales; family Akkermansiaceae; genus Luteolibacter. Next base: position 26,396 of record CAIVKO010000227.1, on the reverse strand, counting down.
GCTGAGCGCAGGCCGCCTTGAGAGTTTGTGCTATTTTCCAACGTTCCAGACCGAGTTGTTCGAAACGTTCGATAATCTGTGACGCTCGCGGGGTGTGGATCGTGGTGAGCACCTTGTGGCCAGTGACGGCGGCTTCGATGGCTAGTTCCGCAGACTCGATGTCGCGCACCTCACCCATGAGGATGATGTCGGGGTCGGACCGCATGAACGAGGCGATCATGGGTTTGAATTCCTTGGCGCTCTTCAAGTCGCAGTGGGTGATGCCTGGGACCTCGTCTTCGACCGGGTTTTCCAATGTTAGGATATTGACTTCCGGGCGGTTGAGTTCCCGCAGGATGGCATTGAGAGTGGTGGATTTTCCGGAGCCGGTGGGGCCGGACATGACGATGATTCCAGCCGGGATTTTCATCACCTTGTTGAGCGCGAACATGGTCTCGTCGTCGAAAGCGAGCGTGCCTTTGCCGAGAGTCACGTTGATGTTGCTCTTGTCCAGCAGACGCATGGTCACATGATAGCCACGATAGGTGCGGTGGCGCTCGTAGCGGATATCGATGGGTCGGTGGAAATAGGAAATGGTGAAACGCCCTGAAATACCCGGAGCCGTATTACGAATCTCGGTGGGCAGTTTCATCAGGTTGAGCAGGAACGCATCCAGCCGGTCCTTGAGTTTCATCGGAATCTCAACCTTGGCACCGATATCACCATCCACTCGGAAACAATAGTAGAAGCTCTCCTTCTCCACCTTGAAGTGAACGTCCGAAGCTCGGGTCCTGACCGCATCCGACATCACGGTGGCGATGAGTTGGGCCATCGGCTCGGTATAGTCAGTGGTGACGTCGAAGTCATGGATTCCATCATCCAAATCTTCCACGTCGATGGCTTCGAGTTGAGATCTGCTGGGGCCGCTGTTGGTGGCCACCGATTCGATGACGTGGCTGATTTCGGATGCAAGAGTGACGATCTTGACGATTTCGCGATCCGGGAAACGAGGTGCGAGATATTCCTCCGCCAGCGGGCTCCATGGATTGGCGATGGCCACGATGAGGCGGTCGTCGCCGGAATAGCACAGCGGAGCGAAAAACCCGCGGGTCATCACGGTGGAATCGCAATTGGCATGAAGGGAGGCATCGCAAAACTCGGCCACTCTCGGCAAAAACGGAAGCCCGTTAATCTTGGCAATCGCAGACATGAAGCAATAGCGGGTCACCCGGTTGGGAATCTGATCATGAGTCAGTTCCGCATAACTCGGATCATGACCGGCAAGCTCGCCCATGATGCGGCGGCTGATCAGCCCGTTGAAAATGATGCCGTCGAATTCGATCATGAGGAGGATGAGAAAGATTTTGAACCGCAAAGACGCAAAGAACGCAAAGGGCCGCAAAGTTTTTTAAGTGTTATTTCAGTGTTTCGAATTTAGTGCTTAGCCGCTTACAGTTCGAAATGCTTTCTCGTCAGGAAGGTCCAGCTTTCGTAGTCGAGACGAACGACCGTGACGAAGGGGCGGATGCCAAAGCGTTTGAAGACCGAAGATTGGATTTCTTCCGCCAGGATGGCCGAAGCGACCGGGTTTACAGATGCCGTGCCGATCGAATCCGTATCCTCGGCGAAGATTACCGGAGAGAGTAATACCCGTGCGAGTTTGTGAAGTTGATCAAACGAATCGTAAAATGCCGATGGGGCGATAAGTTTGCCAGCAAAAGGCAACAGCGGCGCGTAGGGAGTAAGAGTGGCCGCCACCTTGTTGCTGAGATCGAGGATAGCCGGACTCAGATGCTCCTCATCGTAACCTTTCAGGCGCGCGAGGACCTCGATCAGATCCGAGGGGCGGCCTGCCGCTTGAGATTCCCGTGCCATAGAAATCGCTTGTGAAAGCTGGGCTGGGGTAGCGGCCCTCGCCTCGTGCAGGGCGTCGGACGTGCGCTGCACGCACAAGTCCGCGAAATCCCAGAGGTCACCGGGAGTATTGTAGGCGGCAGGTTGCGAGTCAGCGTCCTGAACCGCTTGGAATGGCAACGCGGATGGCATCGGGGATCGGGAGTTGATAGCGGGGGTTTAGATTATCAATGGATCGGCCAATCGGGTTGAACTCACGTGGTTCAGAGACGTGAAGCTCTGCTAAACTGGGTTTTGCCACGCGGTGCCGGTTGGACAGAGTTTTTGTTGTCCGTGGATTCGCCGATTCTTGGATAGTAAGGGGCTTGTGCGGGAGCCATGCCGCGGATTGTGCGGCGCAAGTTTGGCTCGTGGGCCGGACCCGGGTTGTCAGGATCCACCCAATCGGCGTTGCAATCAACTGTGGAGGCAGCGCGCATTTGATTATGGGCGCTGCGGTTGGCCCTGATGTTTGTGGGATTGTAGGATTTAGGAGTGACGATGAAGATGAGACTGGCCTGTTCCTTGGAGGTGTCCTTGCTCTTGAAAAAGAAATTAAGAATGGGGATATCGCCAAGCAGAGGGATCTTGGTGCGTTCGCGGCTTTCCGCCTCGCCATAGAATCCGCCAACCACGAGCGAATGGCCGTCAGGAACACGGGCCAGGGTTTCCACCATCGATTCGGTAACGCGCGGATAAGTGTTGCCGGTGATACTTTTGATATTCTCCACGATTTGCGCGGAGCGCGGGCGCATTTTCATGCGAACAGTGCCATCCGGCAGCAACGTGGGAGTAACCACCAGTGAAATCCCGATTTCACGGTGTTTATCGGGATCCGTATCAATACTTTTGTCGCTCTGGTCAATTTTGTATCGGACCTCCTCAGTTATGATCGGTTGAGAACCATTGCCTCCCGGGGTAGTGGTCGAAGTGATGATAGGAACGCGGTCGATAATCGAAATGGTAGCTTGCTCATTATCCTCGGTGATCAGGGTAGGGTTAGAAACCTGGCGGGCTAGATTACCCTCGTTGAGCGCGCGGAGGACGCCGGTAAGTTCGATAGGACTAAGAACGAGATTGCTACCTGCGACGGTTGAGTCCGGCGTGGCTCCGGCGGCCGCACCCGCCACCTGGGTGGGGAGACTCAGACCGAAAATCGAGCTAAGATCCCTTTTCACCGAAAATGAGGTACCATCCTTACCGAGAGAGGTGGCCCAGTTGACCCCGGCGCGTTCGACAGCACCGCTGTTCACACGTAAGATTTTAGTTTCGACGATGATCTGGCCTTTTGCTTTATCGATACCGTAGAGAAGTGTCCGTGCCTGTTCGATACGGTGGGCGGAGTCGATGATGATGATGGTATTGGTTTTCGGTTCGAAATTGACGATGCCGGTTCCGGGGCTGAGCATGGGTTTGATGAGCTCCTTGATCTGTTCCATGTCCGTAGGGCGGAGATAGCGGAGTTGATAATGGAATTCCGCGCTGGGCAACTGGGCTAGCTGGGCCTGGGTGAGGGCATAAATGGTATCTCCCTTCGTGTGAAGAGACAGACCATACATGAATGCGAGTTCCTCCATTTGCATGAGCGGATTGCCATTATTGAGATGGCCGGTGACTAGAAACTCCGGGCCCGCGATTTTGGCATTATGGAAATACTGGCGACCCGCTGTTTTGGCGAGGAACTGGAAGATATCGTTAATCGCGGCATCCTTGATGATAAATCCTTCCTCGGATTTCTGCATTTCCTGTTTCTGATTTTCAAGCGGCCCGAAGGGAGCCGCGCCGACAGGAGCACCGGGGACTGGAGGAACCGCAGAAGGAGCTGCAGGAACGGCTGCGGGAGGAGGAAGATCTGGGGTCTTGGCCCCATCAACTATATCGGGCACTATGGTATTTCCAGTTGAAGGCGGTTGAGGAGTTCCCTCGACCGCTGCAGGGGGAGCAACAGGCTCGATTGGCACTTCTGCAGGAGTTTTTGCACACAGCGATCCGGCGGCCCAGATACTAGCGGAAAGAGTGATAAATTTCGCGGCGTTCATGATTTGGTAGTTTAGCGGTTGTGTGAGTTATCGAAGGGCATGTCCCCGCCATCGAGGAGAAGCGGTGCGTTGGGAACATCCCGGACCATTCCAGGAGCGGTGATATTGCCGGCTCCCGATGTCATTCCCTTGGGAAGAAGATTGAGATCTATGGAAGCGGTTTCACCGCTCTCGATATTGCGGAATGTGATTTGCCGTGATGAAACCGTGACCACTTCGACATTGATATTCTTCGAGCGGAAGGTGACAGGGAAATGCTGACCTTGTCCATACGATTGGTTCCCGATGAGGAAACGTTTCTCCCTCGGCATGATCGTGGTCACCTTGATGAGCCGGATGATGTCCGCAAAAGGAGTCGCTTGTATTTTAGTGATCTGGCGTGGGCCAGTAGGACCAATTGGCTTGGGCTTGGGTTTGGCATCAGGGTCCTGCACTTGGCCGAAGGGATCAGCGAGCCTTTTCTTGATTGTGAAGACCGAGGCGACTGATTCAAGGTATCCATCAAGTTCCGTTCCACTGACATAACGCGATGGTGTCTCAGTGGCCGGACTAACCTCAGACTTGAGCGAGACTGCATCTTTATTCTTATTGGACGTATCGACTTTCGGCGTGATGGGAGCGGGTTGAGCGGAAGCATTGGTGAGCATTCCAACAAGGAGCAAGCTGGCGAGCCACGCGAATCTTTCCCGATTTCCTTTTGAGAAACCTGAATCCGGGGACTGTCTGGAATCGCGATGTTTCATAAGTGTGGATGGAATTGCGGGCGGGAGTTAAGCAAGCTCGGCCGAGCTGACGCCTGCGCTCCTTGAGTTAGGATTCCCATGCGGTGTAGGTGACTTGGAAGTTGAGCAGAGCGGATTGATTCGAACTAGGATCGATGCGCAATTCCATGAGTTGGAGTTGCGGCATGCGGGTTTCCAGTTCGAGAAGGGTGCGCTGGAGGGTTCGGAACGTGCCACGCATGGCAAGACGGATTTGGGAGGATTTTTGGGCGGAAACCGCCCCGAATCCACCGGTGCTGTTGGTGCGCTCAAACGAGGTTTGTTGGATTTCCTTGGGGGGCAAGTGCGAGAAGATCTCCCGCAGGTTGGTAGTCACCGCGCTGGCGGTTTCCTGTGAGAACGACTGATTCCAACGATCAAGATGCGGCCGATTCCGCACGACCTGAGTTTCGACATCTAAGGCAGCGATCCTATTCTGCTCATACGATTTGTAATTCAACTGCTTGTTATTGAAAGACGCAATCATCTCGGATCTCAGAAAATAACATCCACCGATGATCACCGCAGCAATGATCACAGGCACGATAATACCGAACAAGGTAATGGTTTGGCGATAAAGATTCATGGTTTAGTGAATTGCCGGCACATTGATCGCCATCGGATCGGTGGCTTCGAAACGCTGGGTAATAGTGAGATCAAACGAATAGGGATAAGTGGATTCGTCGGAATTGTTGATTTCTTCCGCAGGAGAGAGTTTAAATCTAACATTCTCCTGAGTCCGGACGTTTACGGAAATGCTGCGGTTGCCGATGACGGGGTTGTAAGCAGGGTTGGCCGTGACACGCGCTATCTTTGCAAAGTGCGAGTTGATACCTTCACGGGTGTTGAGCGTGTTGAGGTATTCGAGCGCCTCGTCCCGGGCAAATCCGTTCATTTTCCACTCTTTTACAAAACCAACCTTGGCACGACCGGGCGTCCCGTCCGGCTTGCAGGTATGGGAATAGTTTTTCACAAGCATGCCACCATTTTCCGGAAACATCTGTGAGAGGGACTCCATGGCTGTCCACGCTTTTGAACGATCCTGGAGAAGGTTGTCCCAATGATCGCTCTTCTGACGCTCGGCATTGAGCTTGGCAAGACGAACCTTGATAGTTTCCGTCTCCTTGACATCGAACGCCCACTCTCGCCGGCGGAGCATTTCAACGATTCCGAGTGCCAGGTATGCAATGCACAGAATGGTAATAGCAAACAAGACGACCCGCGAAAGCCGGAGCACGCGGAGAAGCCGCATTTCGGAGTGATTTGGATAGATCTCCTCAATCTCCTTGGGAATGGGTAGAAAATTCTGTAACGCCCACTTTTCCTCACGCAAAATGGTGAAGGTGTGACTCATAACAGCTTCCGGATGCGTCTTGGCGGAAGGCTTGACCGAGATTGAGGGCTCTGGACACCAGGCCGGAATTCCCTCCGGCAGCGTCATACCTAGGCTTTCCACCCGACAGGCGGGGTATGTGGTGCGCAAATTAGCCTCCAGTTTGGAGTCGATATCACGCCCAAGAGGGACTACAAAAATATCCGGATCGATGAATTCCAACGAGGCATTGGTAGTGAAAAGCGCATTGCGCAAGGTGCCGGCGCGGCGGACTCCACGGTGATGAAGGGTCCGGATGAGACGCAAGTCGGAATGCTCGTTGAAAAAAGCGAGAGTGGTGAACCACGGATATTGGAGAATAGCGACAAAGGGCTTCTCGGGCTTGGAGACCAGCAAATCACTCAAACCCATAATGGCCACAAGCGGGGCACTTAGGGCGTGGGTGATAATGGGAAAATTTTGGCGTTCGCTGATTTCACGGAATATCGCGAAGAGCGGTGCATATTGAAGGGAAATTGTAACGGTGGTTCCTATCACATCGCTTCCTGTGGCGGGATAGGGCAGAACACGCCAGGATGCTTGATCTTTCAGAATCGATGAATCTTCCAGGATCGATACAGGATCATGAAGCGCTGCATCCCGCAAGTCATGCAGGGAATCGGGATTATTAAATTCCGGCTTGAGTTCGGTGATGGCAAAATCGTCCGCGATATGAAGGATCACGCCGAGCGCCTTGGCACCAGTGGCCCGTGTAAAACGCATCGCCTCGGCGATAAATGCATCCAGCTTGGCAGGATCGCTCAGAATCTCATCTGTGAGGAGCGGCCCAAGAGACCATTGATCCTTTTTTTGATCAAAGTAGAAACAGGAAATGCACGGGCCTTCCGGGCGAATGTGCAATTGAAAACTCAGGTCAAGTGCGTCCTGATACCAAGCGTGATTGCTAGCACGCGTGGTATTGGCTAGGATCGAACAAGCCTGTCCATACTGCTGCAGAGGATTAAGCGATGCCGGATGTTGGAAAGTGGACAAGGGAAAGGAAGGTAAGGGTGCATGATGGATAGGGGGACAACTCGGAAAACTGGGAGGATGTATGGGGGTAAAACGGCCCGCCCGCTTTCGGCAGGCGGACCGTGGAATAAGATCTCCTCAATAGGAGGCCCGAATGGAATTACCAAGCACTGATGTCACTCGGCACGTGGTTGTCGGGTGCGGCGGCCTTGCTGCAGGTCATCGCCAAAACGCCAATTTTCGGGATCGTGGTATCAGCAAACGTGTATGAACCAGCGCCTGGGCATGTTGGGTCTTTTTCGACAAAGAGACCTGTGCCAACAACCAATGATTTCCAAGCGACGGTGTCTTCTGGATTTTTGTTGTTCATGTTGGCATAGGAACGAACAGCGTTCTGGACGTTGCGGATGTTGAGGATACAGGCAGCACGGTCAGCACCCTTCTTCCAAGCGCGTGCACCGATGAAGAGGACCGAGATGAGGGAAAGCAGAACGAGGATGACGACCGTCAGTTCGAGCAGGGTCATACCGGATTTGCTTTTCATGGTTTGTTTGTTGGTCAGTTTCATAATATGATTTTCTATTTTTGTGTTTTTTGTGTTTTGTGTCTGTTCAGATTGGGAAAACTTGGCGAAGGAGGAGTTTTTGAGTTCTTCTGATTCGTTTTTGCTATCCCGGAGAGTTGTTGGAAAGTTATTAGTTATTGAGATGAGAAGAGGAGAAGGCGAACATATCAAATCGTTTTTAAGTTTCAACTAAAATTCATCGTCATTCTTGTTCATGCGCGCATTGACATAGGTTTCCGTCGTGATGACACCCTTCTGGAGAAGGCGGCGGAGATTGGCATCCCACTGGATATTGCCGGCACGGCGGATGACATCTTCGAGTGAGCGGGCACCGCCATCATAGTTGGCGATCGCACTGGAAACGGCGTCATCACTATTCTGAAGGAACTCATAGGTGAGGACGCGGCGCTTGATGCCATTGAGCAATCCTTGGGAGTGAATGAAAATGAGGATTTCGGCGAGGCGGCTGAGTACAGAGGAATGACTTCCCTCCGGATAGAGTTCCAAAATGCGGCCGATCGTTTTCACAGCACCTGTCGTGTGCAGCGTGGAGAGCACGAGGTGACCGGTCTGTGCCGCTTCCATACAGGTTTCCATCGCCTCACGATCCCGGATCTCACCCAAGAGGATGACGTGGGGAGCTTTACGAAGCACGTCCTTGAGACCTTGGCGATAGGAATGGAGGTCCCGCCCTACTTCCTGTTGGGTGACGATACTGGGTGAAGGAATGCGATGGCCCGGATAATCCGGATCTTCCATATCATTCGGATATTGGTATTCGATAGGATCCTCGACGGTGACGATGTGTTTCGGATAATTGCAGCGGAGCCAATCCATCAGCGAGGCGAGCGTGGTGGACTTACCCGAGCCTGTGGGACCGGTGACTAGACAGAGACCGGCGCGTTTGAGCACGCAATGACGCAGTGTCTCCGCCGTGTCCAGATCGATACCGAGCGATTCGAGTTCGGGGATACAATCGTTAAGGATCCGGCAGGTGATCCCGAGGCCAGAGGAACTCAGGTGAGCTTGGATCCGCAGGCGTCCCGAGCGTTCGTCGTTGTCACCCATCGGAACGCCGTCGCAGGAGAAATCAGCGACGCGGCGTTCGGTAAAGTCCGCAATCGCAGCCCGGATTTTCTCATCCACCCGCTGATCGAGAGAATGGTCCTGTCCGAAGCCATGGCTACCGCTTTCCCGGTTGGAGATGAGTTCCTTGAGGATCTCGTCCATTTGAGCTGGAGATAGAATCCCGAGGTGGTCGAGTTTCTCCATACCTTTGTTGGTATGAATATAGACCGGGCGCGAGGAGCGCATCTGGATATCCGAAACACCGAGCTCACTGCAAACGCGGAAAATGACCGACAACAGCTCCCTACCTGACATCCCAGCCACAAAACGCACCATATTCACAGCCGGGGCATTGACCGGTAGTGGAGGTGGCGCAAGTGTTGATAGTCCGTTGGTCATTTTGTAATAAATTACATAAAACCGAAAATTTTCAGAAAGCAAAGCTAAAAATGAAACGTATAGCGGTTTTTTTTACTGTTTCTGCTCCTTTTCAAGCCGGGCTAGGGTGATTAGAGACGCTTCGCGGATTTTGGTGATGAAACGATAACGCTCTTTGCATTCTGCGATGCGCATGGGCGAGAGCAAATCCCAGTTTTTGGTCTCATCCCAGTAATTGGCGAGGGCTTGATAGCGGGCCAGGCAGTGGTCAAGTTGCTTTAAAACATCCCGCATCTGCCCAGTGGTAAAGCGGGGAGAAGGATTATGGCGATCATTGAACATCAGCTCCAGGATATTGCTGGCCGCCGCGGCAGCAGTGAGCGCCGCGCGGGGATCGTCGTTTTTCCTGAGACAGTAATCGATGGTTTCCTGGGCAAGAGTTGCAGCGGAAGCCGAAAGTTGGGGGCGGGTGCCGATCTGAGGTTCGGTGAGGAAGAAATGCAGAGAGTTGTAATTCGCATAATGCGAGGGATCGAGGCGATAAGCGAAGCGCAGCTTGTTCTCGGCCTCGCGGCGGAGATGACGCCTAAGCGCCTCGCTGGCGACCTTGGGATTGGTGCGGACCTCTGGAAGATGGCCGAGCGAAGTGATCAGACCTCTAAAACCAGCTTTCCAGGTTAGAGGTGGGGAATCTTTGGGTTTCGCCTCGGTATTGTGATCTTCGTGGTCATGATCGCCGTTTTCATCATGTTCATGATCCTTGCATGTTTCGCCGGGGGCGTGATGATGGACTTCGCCACCGGTTCCAACATGAAAGTAGTCTTCGATAGGGCTTTGCATGGCCATGGCGAACACCTCGCCATAGGGGCTGCCATTGATACCCATGGGGTTGAGAGGAACCGCCAGTTCGGGGGTTTTCACCAACGGTCGCGCCGTTAACGCGTATGCCAGCACCCCGGAAAGGATCAGTCCGGTCGAAATCGCGATGGAACGTGTGCGCTGCATTGGGGTAGCGTATTTGACTGAAGATATTCTTCACCCCGCGACCTTGGTCCGGAAAATAAGTCGTGAAAGTCCGAGGTAAACGGCAGCGATGCCAGAGAAATAAAGCGTCATCGCCCAGAATGCACTGGAGGGCAAGGGTCCGCTCTTGAAGAGCAGGCGTTGGGTGAGATCAGCGAAGCGGTAATGAGGAGAATACATCCAGATGCCCTGCAAAACAGGGTTTTCTTCCAGTTTGAGCATGTTGTCGAGATAGCCGACACCATAGAGGCCGTAAATCGCGAGAAGCAGTGTGACGGAAAAACCGGCAACGCTACCGAAGCGGGAAGCCAGAGCGACACCTAACAGAAGCAGCGGGCCAACCACCAGCAGAAACAAAACAAAATACTGGATGTTAAGCACCCACCAAAGTGAGCGCTCCACCGGGTCTGCGGGGGCTGCGCCGAATTGGCAGATCAACAAGGTGGCGAACGCAAGGGGCACGATGACGCTGAAAACCGCCAGCCAAATTTGGAAAAGCTGGCGAGTGGCGGACATACCGGTGGTGAGGAAATACTCACCCGTGCCGGATTTGGCGTTGGCCTCACCCTCACGGGCGGCACTGAAGAGCCCCCAGATAAGAGCGGAGATCCACAAGGTATTCCACGCAGCAAGAACCCTGGCTGGCTGGACAAGAATGGGTTTTTCCGTGGCGCTGGAAATCCACGGCAGAACAAAGGGAAGGCAAATCACGGCAAAAGCGCATATACCCCATGCATAGCGCTGGATAATCGTGGCAAATGTGAGTCGGAACAATCTCATAACCCGTCAGTTGAGAATATTTTTGAGTTCGCTCCACGTCTGTCCGCCACCGGTCAGATGGCGAGCATTTTTGCCTTCGATGATCAAGGCGCTGGGCATTTCCATGGAGTCGTAATCCGGGTGGCAACTCACCAAGCGCAGCACGTTAGCGGTAGAGGATCGCCATATTTTTTCGAAAGCCTCCCGTGCAAAGGCGTCCAAGCCGCTGAAGGGTTCGTCGAGCAGCAGAACGTTTCCTCCATCCGGCTTCACCGAAAACTCAGCCATGATGAGATTGGTTTTGCGGCGGTTGCCGGTGGAGAGGCGACCGTAGGGTTTTTTTACATCCAGTTCGATGCTCTCCGCCAGATCGAGAGCTTCCCGTAAACGGTTTTTTTGCAGCAGGCTGTGGAAAATCACCGCAGGTGTGATCACGGGATCGAAGCGGAGATCCTCCGGAATATACTGGGTGAACCCTTGCATCCGGAAACTTCCGGATACCGGTTTCAACGTCCCCGCCAGAGTCCTGAGCAAGGTGGTTTTTCCACGCCCGTTACGGGCCAGAAGAAAATGAGTACCCCCTGCAAGCGTCACCGATTGCCCGAATTTGGCAAGCGGACTACCGTAGCCAATCTCAAGACCGGAGTCTAAATGAATGGATGGGGTCTGTTGAATCATCGGTTTAGAACGCGAATTGAATGAGGTTAGGTATAGAGTTTTTCAAAGCAATCAAGGAAAATTACTTATCAAGTTGGCCGACCTTTTTTTAGAAGTGTGAAAATCTCACTGGTTTGGCAATCCTTTCTTTCAACAATTTTAAATTTAGCGCGCTGCATTTTCAAAAATTGAGCCTAAACTCTGGGGTTTTCCGCTCGAAATTTCAAGAATTTTTGAAGACTCGGATTTTTTAAGACCTCTGGAAATTTTTCTTCGTGACGCGGCGAAACGGGCATGTAAAACCGCCTCAGCGGATTATGGCGGGCAAATTAACTTACCAACAGGCGGGAGTGGACACACATCGTGCGGCCGCTCTAGTGGGCGATATCAGGACTCACGTCCGCAGAACCCAACAAACCCGGAAATTATGGGGGGCATTCGGGCTTTTTGCGGCGTGTTACGATCTCAGCGACTACAAAGAACCGGTGATGATGACCGGCTGCGATGGAGTCGGCACCAAATTGGAGCTGCTGCTAGAGCGGGATCTTCTGGAAACCGCAGGCAAAGACCTCGTCGCGATGAGCGTGAACGACATCCTAACGACCGGAGGTGATCCCCTGCTGTTTTTGGATTACATCGGCATCGCAGCCCTCAATGAGGAAAAAATCACCCGTTTGATCGCGGGAATGGCGGATTATCTTGAAGCCTGCGACTGCATTCTCGCCGGTGGAGAAACCGCCGAAATGCCGGGTATCGTCCCTACCGACGTGATCGAACTCTCCGGATTTTGCATCGGTTGCGCGGAAAAACCCGATCTAATCGATCCCACCACCGTGGAAGTGGGAGATGTCCTCATCGGTTATGCATCGGACAGCATTCACGCCAATGGCTGGTCGCTGGTGCGGCGCGTGCTCAAGGAATTCCCCGGTGTCGCGGATGAATCGGAGATCACCGCATGGCTCAAACCCACCCGACTTTATCACGATGTCGTGCGCGATTTGAAAAAATCCGGGATCAAGCCGAAGGCCATGTCCCACATCACAGGCGGCGGCCTGCCAGAAAATCTGGAACGCCTGTTCCGTGACATGGGAGCGGATTTGGAAATCCCGAAATGGGAACTTCCCGGGATCGACAAACTTCTCTCCCACGTTGACGCGGACAACCGCTTTCAAACCTTCAACATGGGAATCGGCTGGGTGGCGATTGTCGCCGAGGCCGATGTCGGCGAAGCCCTCAAAGCGGGGCCCGGTGGCTGCGTGATCGGCCGGATGGTCCCTCAAGAGGGAGTCCGGGTCCGGGTGATCGGTGAGTGATTCCCAACCCAGAACCACACCATGAGCGATTTCCTCAAACACGAATGCGGGATCGCGGCAGTCCGGCTCCGCAAGCCGCTTGCCTACTATTACGACCGCCACAAGACCTGCCTCTGGGGTCTTAATAAGCTCTTCCTGCTGATGGAAAAACAGCACAACCGCGGCCAGGACGGCACTGGGATCGGCTGCGTGAAACTCAACATGCCCATCGGCCAACCCTACGTCCAACGCCGCCGCAGCATCGCCAAGGACGGACTCGCCGAGATTTTCCGCAAGGAGATCAAGAACTACTACAAGCTCTCGCGGAAGCAGTTGATGGACATCAAGAATCCGGAGAGCGTGAAAGCTAACTTCGATTTCGGAGGAGAAATCCTGATAGGCCACCTGCGTTACGGCACCTCCGGCGAATTCGACGAGGGCTCCTGCCACCCCTATCTCCGCCGGAGCAACTGGCGCACGCGCACCCTCATGGTCATGGGGAACTTCAACATGACCAACGCCGCCGAGCTCAACAACGTGCTCATCAACCGCGGCCAGCACCCGATTTTCGGCACCGATACCCAAACCGTGCTTGAGGAAATCGGCTACCACCTCGACGAGGCGCATACCGACCTCTACCGCCACCTCCGCGATTCCGGCCTGCCCGGCGCGGAAATCCCGGCGAAAATCTCCGCCGCTCTCGATGTCCCGGCACTGGTTGCCGAATCCGCCGCCGCTTGGGACGGTGGATACGCCATCTGCGGAGTGATTGGAAATGGCGACATGTTCGTCATGCGTGATCCGCGTGGCATCCGCCCGCTGCACATGCTGGTCACGGATGAAGTGGTCGCCTTCGCCTCCGAACGGGTGCCCTTGATGACAGTTTTCGAGGCCTCCGCAGAAGATGTCAAAGCCGTGGACCCCGGCTCGATGATCACCATCAAAGCCGATGGATCGATCTCCGATTCCGCGTTCGCACCGCCCCAGCGCTACACTCCCTGCTCGTTTGAAAAAATCTATTTTTCACGCGGTAATGACCCGCAGATCTACCGGGAACGCAAGGCCATGGGAGCCGCGCTGGTCGATCAGGTCGTAAAATCCATCGATGGAGCCTTTGACAAAACCATCTTCTCCTTTGTTCCCAACACGGCGGAAACCGCCTATCACGGTCTGATGGACGGGCTGCGCCTCTACCGCCGCCAGGAAGTCCGCGCCGCGATTCTGGACGCCCAGGCTGCGGGAAGCCTGACTCCCGAGAAACTGGATGACCTGATTCTGCGCAACTGGCCCCAAGGGGAAAAAGTCGCCCACAAGGATATCAAGATGCGCACTTTCATCTCCCAAGACAAAGGGCGCGATCAATTGGTGTCCCACGTCTATGACATCACCTATGGCGTGGTGAAACCCGGCGATTTCCTGGTCACCTTGGATGACTCGATCGTCCGCGGAACCACCCTCAAACAATCGATCCTCAAAATCCTCGCCCGCACCAAACCCTCTAAAATCGTCATCTGCTCGACCGCCCCTCAAATCCGCTACCCGGATTGTTATGGCATCGACATGTCGGAAATCGGCCGGTTCATCGCATTCCAGGCCGCCGTGGCCCTCCACCGCCGCGCTGGGCGCCAGGCGCTTCTTGATGAAATCTTCGATGCGTGCAGGGAAGAATTGAAACGTCCCGCCCTAGAACGCCGCAACTGCGTGAAAAAACTCTACGAACCTTTCACCGACGATGAAGTCTCCGCGGAAATCAGCCGCATGGTTTATCCAGAAAACATCGATTGGCACGGCGAGGTCCAGGTGATTTTCCAAACCATCGAGAATCTCCACGCATCCATCAAAGGCGAATGCGGAGATTGGTATTTCACCGGAAACTACCCCACCGCAGGAGGATACTCGATGGTGAATCTTGCATACCTGCGCTGGTATGAAGGCGTGGGTGGCAGAAGCTACGATCTGCCACTCTGACAACACCAACAGCGAGCGGAAAAACCGCCCTCAAGCGTCTTCTTGTTTTTTCATGAACACCGCCAAAGTGGTGGTTTCAAGAAACCGCCGGCCCATTTCCTCAATTTTCACAAGACCCTCGTGTAAGGGACAATGTTCACCCTCACTGCACGACCCCTTGCCGAGAGGGCATGGAAACTCGTCCATTTCGCGCTCAAAAAAATTGACGATCTCAGCCAGCGTAATCTCGCCCGGTACACGGGATAAACGATAGCCCCCCCCTGGACCCGTGATACCTACCGTCAAGCCGACTCCAGACATCTGACTGAGCAGCTTTGCCGAGAGGGCAACCGGGATTTTGCGATGCTTACTGACTTCCGCCGATGAGACAAATCTCCCATCGGGGTCAAAGTTTTCAGCCAGATAACTCAGCGCCGATACCGCTTGGCGCGCCAGCTTTCCGTAACGAAACATACCCCGCCGTATCACTTGTTCAACCAACAATCCAGAGAAACAAAGCAAATGTTTGATTTTTTTGCCTAGACAAGCCACCCCACCCCTCCCCTCCCCGTTTGGCGCTTGATACTTTGGCCTTTTGCAGGGCACCGTGGGGCCGCGCGATGAAGGAACAAATCGAAGAACTGGAACGCTGGGGAGCCGATGTCATCTTCGGCCGAACCAAAGGCTTCTGGGCCACCTTGACCCGGTTCCTCATGCTCGCTCTCTCCGGCATCTTCCGGATCCTTGTGCAAATCCGCCTCTGGCGATACCGCAGCGGCTGGAAACCCCAGCACCACCTCGGTTGCCAGGTCGTGGCCGTCGGCAATATCACCGTCGGCGGCACCGGAAAAACCCCGGTCGTGGAACTCTTAGCCAAATCCCTGCGCGACCGCGGGCGCAAGGTTTCCATCCTATCCCGTGGCTATAAAAGCCGCAAACTCGACAAACCCCAGACTTGGCGCACCGCCGAAGGAAAGACTGTTTCCGCCGACCTGATGCCTAAAGTGGTATCAACAGGCTCCGAAATCCTGCTCGATTCAAAATACTCCGGAGACGAACCCTACATGCTCGCCCGCAATCTCGACGGCGTCTCGGTGGTGGTGGACAAGGATCGCGTGAAAAGCGGTCGATTCGCCATCAACCACCTGAATGCCGACATGCTCCTGTTGGACGATGGCATGCAGTATCTGGATCTCGCCCACGGCATCGATATGGTCCTCGTTGACGCCGGCGCTCCATTTGGAACCAGGGCGCTGCTGCCCCGCGGCACCCTGCGCGAACCTCCCCGCAACCTGCGACGCGCGAGTTACATTCTGATCACCAAATGCACCGGGGAATCTAACGAAAAACTCGTGTCACTGATACGGAAGTATAACAAGACGGCCGAGATCATCGAGTGCACGCACGGTCCGGTGCATCTGGAAAACGTCTTCACCCGCGAACGCCTTCCTCTGGATTTCCTCAAGGACAAATGGGTGGGAGCCATCAGCGCCATTGCCGTGCCCGAGGCCTTCGAGAAATCCCTGGAAAAACTCGGCGCGCGCGTGGAAATCCGCCGAAGATTCTCCGATCACTTCCGCTTCTCCCGCACGGAAGTGGATAGATTCATGCAACGCTGCGTCGAGCGGGACATGCACCTCATCGTCACCACGGAAAAGGATGCCGTCCGTTTTCCGCGCCCGTCCTCCATCGATGTGCCGGTCTATTTCCTGCGTATCGAAGTGGAGATTCTCAAAGGCCGTGAAATCTGGGACGATATCATCCACCGGCTCTGCAATCCCGAACCCGGACTTGAATCCGTCATGCGCACCCGGCACGCATACCGCTTGTAAAACCCTGCGCGTTTCTTTCATTTATCACTCGTCAACCGCCTGCTCTCCCCTAACCTATCTCCAGCCATGCCCGTCAACATTCCACTACTCGCCCGTATTTGTGAAGCCCCCGGCGCTCCGGGATCCGAGAAAAAAATCCGCGAACTCGTCCTCACCGAACTGAAAGGACTCGCCGATGAGATCCGCATCGACCCCATGGGCAATGTCATCGCGCTCAAAAAAGGCAGATCATCAGCCAAAAAAACCATGGCTGCAGCACACATCGATGAGATCGGATTCATCGTCACCCACGTGGATGACAAAGGCTTCGTCCGCTTCAATCCCGTTGGCGGATTCGACCCAAAGACCCTCACCTCACAGCGTGTCATCATCCACGGGCGCAAGGATGTCATCGGCGTCATGGGCTCCAAGCCCATCCACATCATGTCCCCCGAGGAAAAAAACAAAATCCCGCAAATCAAGGACTACTTCATCGATACCGGCCTAACAAAAAAGGAAATCGAGAAACTCGTGGAAGTCGGCGACTTTGTCACCCGCCACTCGCCACTCATGGAACTGGGCGACTGCGTCAATGTAAAATCCCTCGATAACCGCGCGTCGGTTTTCATTCTCGTCGAAACCCTTCGCACCCTCAAGAATACGAAAGTTAAGCCTGCTTACGATTTTTACGCGGTTTTCACTGTTCAAGAGGAAGTCGGCTTACGTGGCGCTCAGGCATCCGCCTTGCAAATTCAACCGGATTTCAGCTTCGGACTGGACACCACGATTGCCTATGATGTCCCCGGATCCAGCCCACAGGAACGCTGCACCTCACTCGGTGCAGGCGCAGCCATCAAGCTGATGGACTCCTCCGTCATCTGTGATTACCGGATGATCGAATTCATGAAAGCGACCGCCAAACGCCATAAAATCAAATGGCAACCGGAAATCCTCTCTGCCGGCGGCACCGACACCGCCAGCCTCCAGCGCATGGTCGCCGGCGGCTCCATCGCCGGAGCGGTCTCGGTCCCAACCCGCCATATCCATCAGACCATCGAGATGTGCCACAAGGAAGACCTTGCCGCCTGCATCCTGTTGCTCACCGCCTGCGTCTCCGATCTGGACAAACACGACTGGAAATTCTAACCGGCCCAACGTCAAACATCGGGAAAAAAGCACTTTCCTTTCATCAAGCCCCTTCCATCCCTTGGAAGGGGCTTTTTTTGCACCTCATGGGCCACAATCCAAATTCGGCATCTTTTTGATCTTTTGTGAGATTTTTATCCCTCTTTATCAATGGTTTGTATGCTCAACCCCCACTTGCTCCCGTTTGATTAAGCAAACTCAAAGAAGTTTTTTGAAATTTCCTCCTCACGATCATCCAGATCTAACAAACTGAATATTTCTTCACCCCCAGAGCTTAATGCGTATTTTTTCGCATACCTTCAAGAGCCCTAGATCCGGCGAGCTTTTTACATAGTAAACACAACCTCAAAACCACAATATATGGTATTGTGAATAATTTGTGGATACCACATGAGCAAAATTTGTTTGCCGCTCTCCTAGAGAATCTGTAGTCTTAACAACGCTGCGCATTCGCGCGATTTAACATTTTCAACCTCTCTGTATTCTTCCCAAACCATGTCCGCCACCACCACAATCACCCTCGGAGACCGCACCTTCACCCTTGATCGGGACAAAGCCGAACAAGCCTTCGCCGCGAAAAAAGTCATCAACGGCCGCGACACGATGTTCTTCAACATCCTGCCGCTCAAATACCAGTGGGCCTACGATCTCTACAAGACGATGAAGAACAACCATTGGGAGCCCGAGGACATTACGATGCAGAAGGACATCGAACAGTGGCGCTCCGATGAAATCTCCGATGGCGAACGCTGGATCATCAAGATGGGCATCGGATATTTCTCCGCTGCCGAAGGCATCGTTGGCGACAACATCCTCCACGTCGTGCGCGAACTCGTCACCGCACCCGAACTCAAGCTCGTGCTCGGTCGCCACGCCCACGAGGAAAATATCCACGCGGACAGTCTGGTTTACATGCTTTCCTCCATCGGTCTCAATCCCCACGAGTGCGAGGCGATGTTCGAGGACATCCCCACCATCAAGGAGAAAAACCACTACGTCGTATCTAACAGTAGAGCACTGCGCCGAGACATCGATCTAACTGTAACCGCCAACAAACAAGCCCTCGCCAAGAACATTTTCCTCTTCGGCCAGTGCATGGAAGGCACCCAGTTCTACGGCCTCTTCGGCATGGTCCTCAGCCTCTACCGCCAGAACAAGTTCCCCGGCATCGGCTCGATGTTCCGCTACACGCTGCGCGACGAATCGAACCACATCGAACTACTGCGCAATCTGCTCATGGATCTCATCACCGAAAACCAGGACATCTGGACCGATGAGTTCAAGGAAGACCTCCGCGCCACCATGGCCGAGGGCATCCGCCTCGAGAAGAAATTCATCCGCGACTGCCTGCCCGTCGCCGGCATCGGCCTCAACGCCACCGACTTCGAAACCTACATCGACTACATCGCCGACCGCCGCCTCACCTCATGCGGACTTGCCCCACTCCAAACGAGCACCACGAATCCCTTCCCATGGCTAGCCGAAATGATGGACATTAAAAAGGAAACGAACTTCTTCGAAGGCCGCGTCACCGAGTATCAGAAAGCCTCCGCCCTCGGCGCAGTGCATGATGATGAGCTGTGAGTCAAAGAATCGCTTGTAGCGTCGCTCTATGAGCGTCGATGCCAATGAAAAACGCAAACACAACATTCTCTACCCAAATGCACCGACGGTCATAGACCGCCGCTACAAAAATTCCTCTCTCCAAAAACCTCCCGCATTCACAAATCTCATGTATCACTCCATCGATCCCGCAGAAGACCAAATCCTCAAGCAAGTCATCACCGACCGCTTCTCCCTCGCACCTAGTGACCGCGGATACTCGTGGCGGGAGGTCCTTCCCACGGACAGGCGCGCTCCCATTTCCGACATCATCGTCACCCGCGGCACCACCGACAGCCATTTCTCGTTAGAAGATGTCGCAGACGCGATCGGCAATTCCCTCACCGACCTCCTCATCTCCCGCCGCACCGATGAAACTTCGATTTTCACCGAGAAAAACCGCCAGTTCGTCTCAGACGTCGCCCACAGCGTTTCCAACGCGCTGACCAAATCCCTCGACGAAGGTGGCCGCTTGCGCCTGTCGGAAGCCGACCTCTATCTGCTTATCGAAAAGGCCCTGCTCGAAAACGAAGCCTACGATGTCGCCAAGTCCCTCGCCTTCCGCCGTTCAATGGAGAAACACGGCAGCGTCGATGTGAACGCAGGCCCGCAGACGCTTCCCGTCCGGCTCATCCGGCGCAACGGGAACGTCGTACCATGGTCCGAAACCAAGATCGAGATCGCCGTTAGAAAAGCCTTCCTCACCATCAAGGCCAATCCTGAGCCCGCCATCGACATCGCCAAGGGTGTTACCGAACGCATCCGCCGTGGTGATTCCTCATTCGTCCACATTGAGGACGTCCAAGACATGGTTCAGGAGGAACTCATGCGCCAAGGCCACTTCAAGGCCGCCGAGCACTACATCCTTTACCGCGCCCAGCGTTCCCGCCTTCGCGAGGAAGCCGAAGCCAATGCCGAGGATCCGAACCAGGAGTTCATGGTCACCGTCACCACCGAGGACGGCCAATCCTCGTTCTGGGACGGCACAGAGCTCAAGAAACGCATCGCCTACGCCTCCATCGGCCTCGACCTCGCCATGCCCGAAGCCGAGATCGACCGCGAACTCCGCCGCTCCGTCGGCAGCGAAATCTCCGAGAAGGACCTCAAAAACACCATCATCCTCAACGCCAAGGCCCTCATCGAAAAGGACGCCGACTTCGCGAAATTCGCGGGGCGAATCCTGCTCTCCTACATCTACGAGGAAGTGCTCGATTGGAGTATTCTCAAGGACGGCATCGACAAATTGAAAAACGCCCACAAGGTGGCTTTCAAATCCTACCTCAAACACGGTGTCGCCATCAAACGCCTTCATCCGGATTTGTTAGAAAACTACAACCTCGACAAGCTCGCCGAGGCTTTCGATCCCACCGCCGACCTCGACTTCGACTACCTCGGCATCCAAACTCTCTACGACCGCTACCTGATCGTCGATAAAACCGGTAGCAAGCCACGCCGTGTCGAGACCCCGCAGTTCTTCTGGATGCGCGTCGCCATGGGCCTTTTCAAGAAAGAGGAAACCAAGCGCGACGAATGGGCCATCCGCCTCTACAACCTCTACAAAGGCCGCCGGTTCTGTTCGTCCACCCCCACCCTCTTCAACTCCGGCACGCTACACTCGCAACTCTCGTCCTGCTACCTCTACAAGGTGGACGACTCCATCGAATCGATCATGATCCGCGGCATCGCCGAAAACGCGTTTCTATCCAAGTGGGCCGGCGGCCTCGGTGGTTCATGGACCGCCGTCCGCGGCACCGGCGGCTACATCCAGGGCACCAATGGCGAGTCGCAGGGTATCATCCCCTTCCTCAAACTCCACAACGACCAGCTCGTCGCCGTCAATCAAGGCGGCAAACGCCGCGGCTCCGGCTGTGCCTATCTTGAAACATGGCACAACGACATCGAGGACTTTCTCGAACTCCGCAAGAATGTCGGCGACGAACGCCGCCGCTGCCATGACATGAACACCGCCAACTGGATCCCCGATCTTTTCATGAAACGCATGGAAGACCGCGGCAACTGGACCCTTTTCCGCTCAAACGAAGTGCCCGACCTCCACGACCTCTACGGCAAGGCCTTCGAACAACGCTACTGCGAATACGAAGCCATGGCCGCCGATGGCAAGATCTGGTCCCGCCAGTTCCCCGCGCTCGAACTCTGGAAATCCATGCTCAAGATGGTCTTCGAAACCGGCCACCCATGGATCACCTTCAAGGATCCATGCAATGTGCGCTCCCCGCAGGACCACTGCGGCGTCATTCATTCATCCAACCTCTGCACCGAGATCACGCTCAATACCTCCGACGAGGAAACCGCCGTCTGCAACCTCGGCTCGGTCGTATTGGACTCCCACATCACCCGTGATGGAGCCATCGATCACGAGATGCTCAAGGAGACCATCACCGTCGCCATCCGCGCGCTGGACAACGTCATCGACATCAACTTCTACCCGACCACCGCAGCCAAAACCGCGAACTCCCGCCACCGCCCGATCGGCCTCGGCGTGATGGGCCTGCAAAACGCCCTCTACAAACGCAACCTCGCCTTCGCCTCCGACGCTGCGGTCGAGTTCAACGACGAGATGATGGAAGCCATCGCTTACTATGCCTATAGTGCGAGCAGCGACCTCGCCGCCGAGGTCGGCCCCTACTCGACCTACAAGGGTTCCAAGTGGGACCGCGGGCTTCTGCCACAGGACACCGTCGACCTGCTGGAAGACGAACGCGACCGCAAGATCGACGTCCCGCGCGGCGGCAAGATGGACTGGTCCGTCGTTAGAGAAAAGATCGCCAAACACGGCATGCGCAACTCCAACGTGCTCGCCATCGCACCGACCGCGACGATCTCCAACATCATGGGCACCACGCCCTGCATCGAGCCGAATTACAAGAACCTCTATGTGAAATCCAACCTCTCCGGCGATTTCATCGTGCTCAATGCGGAACTCGTCAAGGACCTGAAAAAGGCCGACCTCTGGAACCAGGAAATGCTCGACCAACTCAAGTATTTCGACGGCGAGCTCGACGCCATCGACGACATCCCGGAAGCTCTCAAACTCAAGCACAAGACCGTCTTCGGCATCGGCCACGAATACATCGTGGACGCCGCCGCCCGCCGCCAGAAGTGGATCGACCAATCGCAATCGGTCAACCTCTTCCTCGCCACACCGGACCTCAAGACGCTCTCCCACATGTATCGCCGCGCTTGGGACAAAGGCCTCAAGACCACCTACTACCTCCGCACGCTCCAAGCCTCCAACATCGAGAAATCCACCATCGACGTGAAAAAGGACCTCCGCGGCCACATGGGCGGCTCCGCCGAAAAACCCACATACACCGCCGAGGAGAAAAACGCCTGCTCACTGGATGCCATGCTCAACGGCGGCACGTGTGAGGCGTGTCAGTGATCAACTCTACTTCTATTCGAAATCCGCAGGTTTCATTCCCTTTTTCCCGCCATCAAAGCCGTACATCAACGGTTGAAATTCGCCGACGTAATCCACGTTGGCTTTGGCGGGAATCTTTGATTCGAGCCCGACCGTCCAGTAAGCGGCGTTGGCGAGGAGACGCCGCAAACCTTCACTCTGAAGATCCGTGGAGGATCCCATCGTGGTGGTGACGATCTTGTTCACCTTGCCAGACTCATTCTTGTTCTCACGCACCCAGACAACCGGCTGCATTGGATCGTTGACGCCCTGCTCGATACCCGTTTTGGTTTTCCTCCGGTAATCGGCAGGCTCGTCATGGGGTTTCATACCCTTGAGAACCTGACCGCGCACCAGCACTCTAACATCAGATGGCGGATGGGCTTCATAGACATCTGTGTTTCCAAAAATGTCTTCGACCCCTCGAAGAATCGCATGGTCTTTCGCCGTGGTTTCAATGATTCCGCGCGTGGCTTCGAATTTGTGGTTACCCCAGTGATCCAGCCACGTTTCACCCAGCACTTGTCTACCGAAGCCGCCCTTCCACTCACTGCTCTTCAAACCAAACTTCGCGTAAGGGCTGGTCGAGTCCTTGCCGTAAGCGAAGGCATGGGTACTGGTGCGCAGGGCGATGAACGGTTTACCCGCGAGATAGTAATCCACGAAGTGTTTCATCTGGGCATCCGGCCAATCGCGGAAACGTAGCAGGATGACACATAGATCTGCCGTATCCAGAGCATCCATCCCCGGTTGGTTGTCTTTGGTGTTGGGATCGATGACCCCATCCTTGTTGATGGAAAAAAGGACCGTGCATTTGAAACCGTGGCGCTGGGAAAGAATCTTCGCCAGCATCGGCAACCCCTCCTCGGATCGGTATTCCTCGTCACCCGCCAGGAAGACGATGTGTTTGCCTTCACCAGGGCCGGACTTACCCTCGTAAGTGCCCCAGTCTTTGGCCGGAGCAGTGGCGGCGGTGAGGAGACTCATGGCGAGTAGTTTCAGGGAGAATGCCTTCATGATTGTTAGATAGGGATATTGCCGGTGAATTCTTACCCGGTTGTTTCCCGTCTGACAATGCAAACCCATCCATTGGCAAAAGCCATGGATCAAATGCCGCCGACCAGCGGCAGGGTCCCTACACTAGGAAAATAATAGGAAGATTTAACCACTGAAACACTGAGAACCGCTGAAGGCACTGGGAAGAGTTTCAAAATTCAGTTTTCTCAGTGGTCCTCAGCGTTTCAGTGGTTTGAATGCCGATAGCCATGACTTACTCCCGAATTCACACCCGTTGTCAGCGCTGGTTCTGGTGCTCCATAATCTAGGGACCGCAAGATGATCCAGGACGGTGCCATCGGTGACATCACCTTGATCAACGTCGGCCGGTTTTTTCAAGGAACTCCCGAGAGAGCACCGTGGCGCTGGTATGGCGACTTCGGCAACTATGTGCGACCTGATCCACAATCCGTCATCAAGGACCTCGACTGGAAACACTGGCTGGGCGAGATTCCGGAGATCGAATTCAACGAGCGGCACTTCTGGCATTGGCGGTGCTACTGGCCATACGGCACCGGCCAGGCAGGCGACCTACTCTCGCACGAAATGGATCACATCCAGTCCGTGTTGCGCTACGGTATTCCAGAAACCTGCGGCACCCACGCCCACAATGCTTTTTGGAAAGACGACCGCGAAGTCCCGGATACATGGATATCGAGTTATGTTTTCGAGAAACAGAACTGCTCGGTGGTTTTCGAGGGCTGCATGAATTCGAGACGTGCCCAAGCACCGGAATACATCGGACGGAACGGGCGAATCATCTTCGACACCATCGGTCAGAACGCCGCGCAGTTCGAGATTTACAACGACGAAAACGCACACAAGCCGACCGTCTATCCGCAGCCCAAACCGAAATTCTTCTTCACGGCCGGCAAGGAACACCGCAAGCCCGACCACCTCGATGATTTCCTCAACTGCGTGCGCACCCGTGAAAAACCGCAGTGCAACGAGGACGAGGCCTTCATCGAGACCGCCACGCTGCTGATGTCGATGGAGGCATACAAGCAGAAACGACAGGTCCGCTGGGATCCAGTGAAGGAGGAAATCATCTAGATTTCCCGAGACCCGTCATTCGAACAAAGCAGCACGGAATCGCGGTTGATTCGTTTTCGGATCCCAATAACCGAAGCTGGATTTCCACTCCCAGAGTGTCCATGGAATCTTGCGTTCCTCGGCTAGGGATTTCACGTCGTGAAGATAGCGGCCGCGACTGGCGTCATCGCCGATGTTGTGGGCACCAAACTCACCGAGGTGCACGGGTCTTCCAAATTCAATCGACCAGGCTTGGACCGCATCGAGCATCAGTCGGACTGATTTGGCGCTGCACGGATTTCTATCGGCGGGAAGCGTGTTGTAGGATTCGATGAATTGGCACACACCGGGATTTCCCTTGAGCGATTCAGGCACTTGCAGCGGTGTCGCCGGAGGCCCCGGATAGATGACGCCTTTCAACGCCTGGAATCCGACCCATCCTGCTCCCTGATGGGTGAAATGGAACGGTTCGTAACAATGCACCGTGACGATGATCCGGTCGTCGTCATCCGGCAGGCGCAGTTTTTCAAGCTCGTTGATACCGCCCCATGATCCGGGACTTGCGACGATGATCCGGGCGGGATCGATGCGGCGGATGGCAGCGATGGTTTTCGGATAGATTTGATTACAAACCTCGGTGGTCATCGCGTCATGCGGCTCATTGAGCAACTCGAAATACAAACCCGACGGCCATGATTTGAAGTGGCGGGCGATACATTCCCATCCGGCGATGAAACGTGAGAGATTTTGATCCGGCGCAGTGGTGAGATCGTTGAAATGATGCCAATCCAACAGCACCGTGAGTTTCCGATCCAGCGCGCGGCGCAGCACCGGTTCGAGTTCATCCAAGAAGGACTTCGACAACTCCATGCCATCCTTGCCTTGCTTGAGATAAAAGTGAAATCCAACCGGCACGCGGATGTGGTCAAACCCCTGATCGGCGATGTGATCAATGTCTTCCGGGGTGAAAACGAGTTTCCATGCCGGATTGGCTTCCCAACCGTTACCGAAGTTCACGCCGCGCTTCATGCGGGCGAGCGCACGGTGCGCGGGAGTTGCGTTGCCGAGGGCTTTAGGCGCGACAAAATCCGGAGGTGTGGCGGCTTTGGCGTGCAGACGCAAGCTCACCGGTTTTCCGGCTTTCACTTGGAGGGTTTGGCTGAGAGTGCGGTTGTGCCACGTAGTGGCGAGGTGGCTTCCCGTGAGCGGCTTGGTGCCTTTGAGCGGCCAGGCATCCGGCGCGGGATAGGCGACTCCGGTCGATATCCAAGCTGCCGGACCTTGGGTTTCCTGTGTTTCGAATCCGCCATTCTGAATTGTGACACCCGTCGCGCTGATCTCGTCCCAAAGAATTTCCTGACGAAAAATCGTGTTGCCCTTGTCCGCCTGCCATGGTCCGCAAAGTACCAATTCCAGCGGCCCGTCGTAGGTCGGAGTGAACTCGACGACCGTTTCATTCCACGACCACCAACGGACAGGAAACATGACGTCCGACTGGCGATCGCGAATGGCCGGGTCCTTCACCCACGACGCGTTGGTCACCGATCCGAGGGAAATCCGCACATCCTTCAAGGGCGGTTGATTCGCCGGCACTTTCAACCAGCACCGCGCCTCCGACGCCTG
>CAIVKO010000226.1 GCA_903906515.1 Akkermansiaceae bacterium | reverse complement strand
CCATGGCGGTGTGATGGTTGATTTGTTTGAGTTCTAGCGCATATACTAGAACTCAAATCACGAATGGCAATCAAAAAAATCAGCAAAAAGGCAAAAAACTAGATCACCAATCTAGAAATAACCAAACTCCAGGCGGCGGTCGCAGACCGCCGCTACAGTCGCCACTCACCACGCCCTTCCGCCGCGCGGGCTACCGCCCTCGCACTGGCTCGTCGCTCCGCTACCTGCTGCCTGCCGGCAGGACTGAACTGCGGGCTACGCGGAACCCGAAGTCGCTAATCGCTCTCGTCGGGGTGATTCTGCAGCGGTACGCCGCACGGCAGCTGCCCGCGTAGCTGGCCCAACCGCCGCCCCGGTCCACCCGGTACGTGCCCGATGCCGCGCCCCGAGGATCGGTTTGCGAACCCGAAAGATACGCGTCATAAGAATCCCAGCACCATTCAGAAACATTTCCCGCCATATCATGAAGACCGTAGCCGTTTGCCGCAAAACTCGCGACGGGTGAGGTGTAGGGCACATTTCCGGTTTCATAAGCCGGATGATAACCCGAAGCACCGCCGCTGCGGGGTTTCCACGGAATGACCTTGTCCAGCATCTGTTGCCAGAGTGCCGTCAGCTTGGATGGCGTATGGTCCTCGCGATAATTCGCACGACTTTGGTTGATGGAATCTCCCCAAGGGTAGTCCTTGCCTACCAATCCCCCACGGGCCGCTTTCTCCCATTCCACCTCTGTCGGGAGCCGATAGCCGTTGGCCGACCAATCGCAGGCCACGGTGTCATCCTCGCCAGTCTTGTAGATTCCGGAAGCCACCGTGTAGCAGGGCTTCAAGTCCTCTTGGAGGCTGCGCGCGTTGCACCACTTGACCACTTCATACCAGGAAACATCCTGCACCGGGTGATTCGCTGCCTTTCCCCTGCCTTCTGCAAGATCGTTGAATCCATGATTTTTTCCCCAATCCCGCACCCGGTCCCATTCCGCCTTGGTCACCTCGCAATTGCCGATCAGGAAGCTACTCACCGACACCGTATGCACAGGAAGTTCGTCGGCATATCCCACCTTGGGCATCGATTGATCCCCCATCTGAAAATCGCCAACCGGGATCAGGACCATCGCCGGACCTTTGAAGTCGGAGGGCTTGGGCGGCTGAAAACCCCACCACGCCACCAGTCCCAGCACGACGACCACCGCGAAGAGCCACATCAAGATTTTAGAGCGGAGTTTTCCACGCATGGTTTCTGATCCGGAGACTCGGGGATGAATCGACCGGGAGCAAGTGTGATTCCTCCAAAGGTTGTGACCGCCAAGGGTTGGTTTGTTGAAAAAAACGGAACGTGAAGTTAACAGGGACGGAAACTGATGCCACAGGAATAGCTCCTGTAGCGGCGGTCTATGACTACTTTTCCCCTGCGGGAAAAGTCGCACGCTGTCTAGCCCACGGTAATCTGCGACGGTCACAGACCGCCGCTACAGACGCGGACAGACACCACTTACCACGCCTTCTCGCCACGGGCGTCGCAGGGAAGCCACAACAAAGCCACTTGGTTCACCTTCACATCGGTTTTGGCCGGCTTGATAGATTCCGTTTCAAGTGCCAGCGCGGCAGGATCGTAGGCTTCGGTGATTTTTGAGATCTCCGCTTCCAGTTCCGTCCGTGCGGTTTCGATATCCTCGGCAAGTCCACCGACTTTGGCATCGGCATTGGCGACATCCTGGTGCTGTTTGTAGGCGCTGCTGGCTTTGCTGATGGCCGAGGTTCCACGGGAAATGGCGCCTAGCCCGGACTTGCGGCCGAGAAAACTCCCGAGAATCCCGCCGAGCACCGAGACCCCGGCCTGCATGTTCGCGGCGTTCGCTTCGGCCTTTTGTTTGGCAAGCTGGCCTTCGGCGGTCCGCAGTCTGGTTTCGAGCGTATCGATTTTTTTTGCAGCCGCAGTCCTGAGCTTGTCAATCGCAGCATCGCGCGCCTCACGTGCCTCATGGCTGATTCTGGCGCGGAAGTCCGCCTCGCTTTCCCCGAGTTTGGACCAGGTTTTGAGCGACGGGCAGCTGAAAACGTCCGCGCGTTCGTTGCGGAATAGCCACTCCGCGAAATCCTTCTCCACCTGTTTGTAGTTCGCCGCGTTCATGGCGAATCCCGGAAGACCGGCGAATCCCGCGCCAACAATCGGTTCGTTAGAAGCATTCTCCAACTTGAGTGGCGGTGGCACGTTGGTCTGCCAATCGATCCCTTTCTCAGCAACCGGATTCACCAGACGCACGGTGCGCGCGCCATCCACACCGGCTTTCGAGGATGAAAAATTCACCGTCCCCTCGCGCAGCAGGTGTGGTTGATAGATCACATCATCCGCGCCTCCGACCGGCATCACGAAAAGCTCTTTCACTCCCGCCCCCACCATCGGGCGACCGGCAGTGCTGGCGGGCGCGGACATCCCCGGCATCGCCATCGGATTGGCGGCAGTGGATGAGGTAGCGGACGCTGCGCAGGCACCAAAATCCGCGCGTTTTGGATCCATCAGCGTTTTGATCTGACCGCGCGTGAGAGGACCCGTTAGATAACTCATCACCCAGCGCACATGGAACAGGACCGGTCCGTCCTCATGCACGTTGTTCATCAGGAAAATCCGGTTGCCGAGACCAGAGATGAGACGTTCCATCGAGGCGCGGTCGAACTTCGCGTTCTGCGTGCCGGCCGCCCCTTCCAGTCCGTCGAGCACGCGCAGTTTGTCGCGTTCGGTCTGCAGACGGCCGAGGAACCATGTGCCAATGTTGGAAAGCGCCTTGTAATCGAGGTCCACCGGATTCTGCGTGGCCAGCAGGCAGCCGAGCCCGAAGGCGCGACCCTGTTTGAGAAGCGTCATCATCGGTTTCTTTGAAGGCGGATTGGCCGAGGGCGGAAGGTAGCCGAAGATTTCATCCATGTAGAGCAGGGCGCGCAGCGAGGTGGTGCCATTCTGCGAGCGCATCCAGCCGAGCATCTGGTTGAGCAGAAGACTGACGAAAAACATGCGCTCCGCATCTCCGAGATGGGCGATGGAAAAAATCGAAATCCGCGGCTTCCCAGCCGGGGTGTGCAGCATTTTCGCGATGTCCAGCGGCGGTCCTTCCAGCCATGACGAGAATCCGGGAGATGCTAACAGATTGTTGAATTTCAGCGCCAGCGTCTGCCTTGCTTTTTCGGCCAGGAACGATTCCAGATCGATGATGCCCACCTTGTCGAATGCCGGCTTCTGAATATGGCGGATCAGGGTTTCAAGCGTGATGTTCTGTTCCGCCGCCCATGCGTGTTGGAAAATGGCCGATAACAAAACCGCCTCGGGACTTTGGATCGGATCGGCATCCACGCCAACGAGCGATAGCAGCGAAGAGACCGTGCTTTCGATCCTCTCACCTAACAATTCCCCATCATCCATGATTTCAAACGGCGGAACTTCCAACGAACTCAAAATGGAAACCGGTATGCCCGCCTTGCTTCCGGGCGTGAAAATATTAATATCCACCTTCTCGCGGAGCCGTGCGACGCGATCGGGTGACTGCCCCCAATCGGCGAGGCCGCTTTTCCACATCGCTGCGGTTTTCTCCGCGTGTTCATCCGGGGTGAGTCCCTTCTTGGCGGCGTCGTCCTCATTGATCCACGGGCGGAAGCTTTTCGCATCGAGGTCAGGAAAGGTCAGCAGAAGATTGGAAATATCGCCCTTCGGGTCGATGATGATGGCGGGGATGTCGTCCATCGCCGCTTCTTCGAGCAATGCGAGACAGAGTCCGGTTTTTCCGGAGCCCGTCATGCCCAGCACCACGCCGTGAGTGACCATATCCTTGGAATCATAGAGCACCAGATCGTCCCCGATCTTTTTGGCATCCATGTCGTATTGGCAACCTAGGTAAAATTGGCCGAGTTTTTCGTAATCAGCGGAAGCGATGTTCATGATGAAGGAATGCTGTAACAAGCTCGTGAAAAAACCAGCAGGAAATGACCGGATCAGAGTGCGTGTGGCGGCGGATCACGATTTTTCGTAACTATTCAGGTGAAATCATTGACAACTGGCCGGACGAATTGCAATCGCATGGATAGCGCCACTGTGGGTTAGAACGCAAGGCAGGGACCCGACCTCCGGGCGGTCCAGAGCATGGATAGCGAATGCTTGGAGAATGCGTGGTTCCGCAAATCAATCATTCGCCGTATCATTCTCATCTCATGCATGTGGACCGCTCGGAGAGACGGTCCCTGCCTGCCACTCTAGATCGTCACGGAAGACACCTGAATCGTCACAATTTTTCTTTCCACAGGTGGCTTGGTTTTTCAGAATGCCATGCATCATGACGGCAGTCAGAACCAATGCCGTCCCGACGACCATGCGCTACCCTACCCGATTCCAACAACAAACCCTGTGGAACGCTGCCACCGGCGTCTCAATCCTCATTATGGGAGTCCTTCTGGTTGGCATCGTCTGGCTGATCGGCAATATCTTCAATTTCCTGCAACCGGTGCTGGTCCCGTTGCTGGTGGCAGCGATTGTTGCCTACGTGCTGGATCCGGTCGTGCGGCTCTTGGAAAAACGCGGGGTCAGCCGCCTCTGGTCGGTGGTGATCGTATTCGTCACCATCCTCATCGGCGCCACCCTGCTGGTCGCAGCGGTGCTACCCGGCATCCAACGCGGGCATAAGACGCTCAAAACCATGCTGACTTCCAAACAGAAAACGGAATCAACCACACAGGTCACCACTCCAGATACATCCGAAGATACATCCGAAGATACATCCGAAGCCGCCCAAACACGCCAACTGGGCAAAACCCTCGCACGCGAACTCGATAATCTCCGCCAGAACAACTCCAGTAACCTGATCGGTTGGCTGCTAACGGAAACCGACGACCAAGGCGACGCGGTTGCTCCACCCGTGACGGAAGGAACCGACAATAAAGAGGTGGTTACACCGCCCGTGACAAAAACCGACGACCAAGGCAATGCGGTCACACCGCCCGTGGCAGTTGCGGGAAAGTCTGCACAGACGGTGACGCTGAATTCATTCGCCAACAGCAGGGGCGGACGCATGCTTTTCGAATATAAGGGAGTCATTTTCAAAACCAGCCGCGATTGGCTCACCGCCGGGTCCTCCAAGATCCTCGGATTTATCGGGCTGGTGCTGGGCATGCTGATGGTGCCGGTCTATCTGTTTTTTTTCCTCAAGGAGTCGGCAGCCATACGCGACCATTGGCATGATTACGTACCACTCAAGGCCTCGCGTTTCAAAACCGGACTGGTGGGGACACTTCAGGAAATCAACGGCTACCTCATCTCCTTCTTCCGCGGGCAGGTATTGGTGGCCGCCATCGACGGCATTCTTGTCGGCATTGCACTCACGATCTTCGGGCTTCCATACGGACTTTTGATCGGGGTCTTCATGGCCATTCTCGGTGTGATTCCCTACATCGGGAACATCCTCTGCCTGATACCGGCGTGCGTCATCGGCTATCTTCATGCGCAGGGAGCCGCCCCCTTCGGCATGAGTCCATGGGCTTATGTCGGTTGCGTGGTGGCCATCTTCATCGTGGTCCAACAGATCAACTCACTGGTCACCGCGCCCAAGATCGTGGGCGACTCGGTGGGACTGCATCCCCTCACCGTGATTTTCTCGATGTTGTTCTGGTCGCTGGTGCTAGGCGGCTTTGTGGGCGCATTGCTGGCGGTGCCCATGACTGCGGCGGTGAAGGTGCTTTTCCGCCGTTTCATCTGGGAGAAACAACTCCTCGAAACACCTGGACCCGACACCTCCGAGAATCTGGCGTAAAAAACGCCCCCCGCTTCACTCTACCGGAACTCTCCCCCCGGATCATTCCGGCTTGCGTAAAACGAGAGGCGGCGGGAACCTGAGCCCAGTCCCCCCCATGCTGCAAGGCGATTTCCGCGATTTAGCAAAAAACGCGCAGGATATGCGAATTATTGACCAGTGCGACTCCGAATGGAGGCCGTGGCTTTCTCGATAAGCACCTTCATCTCCGAATCCGCACTGCCCGTGGCGCCTTCCAGAACCGGCAGGCTGTCCACACCCCCCACACGCCCGAGAAGACGCACTGCGGACTGGCGCAATCCCCCTTCCGTCGAAGAAAAACACTGGATGAGGGACGGCTCGGCCAACGCTTCAAGGTCACCGTAGGGCCTCTCCCACTCCGTAGGCTTACCCTTCCACAGCCAGTTTAAAATCGGGATCACTCCGACGTTTTTCTCCTTCACGATCAGGTTGATCATATCCTTGGGAACATCCGCTTTCTTTTCAAAAAGGACTTTGGCCTGAACGAGCGCCATATCCCCTGCCGGACCGGGTTTTTCCGACCACACCGACAAGGCGCTGCAAACGTCGCCTTTGAAGGTGATCCACTCTGTCCCCAACAATCTGATGAGTCTGCGGGAGATGTCGGTGCGGTAAACCTTCGGCTCCGACTGAGCTAACCTCCTCACTGCCGCCGCCACCCGGTCGAGGTCGATACTATCCAACTCTTTCATGTTCAAATCATAAAACGCCGGGCTACCCACATCGGTGAGTTTTTCCACCGGTGCTCCGACAAAACTGGCGTTATTCACTTTCACCTCAATCACAGACATCCGTGTGTGCGTATTGACCACGTCTCCAAGGGAAGCCGCAAACTTTTTCACATCTTCCAAGGTGAAATCCGTCTCACTCACCAACAGCAGGAAATCCCCATTCCCACGGGGGAAAAAGTGCGGTGCCTGGGAAACCCCAGTGACTCGCTGGATGTAATCGCGAACCAAAATCCGGTTCTGCTGGCGAAGATCCCTCAGCCAAATCCCCATGGCATGCTTGGTACTGGACTTCTCCGCAAGTTTCCTGATTTCAGTCTCCAACGGCTGAGTTCCGATCTGCTCCCTCAATCTCGTTTCATCTGTCTCCTCGATCGGCGATTCACTGACTTTCGGAGCGAAAGCCGAAAAGTCCGCTTTAGCACCACGTTCCTGAGGAATCGAACCGTCAGTGAAGAAAAATGGCAGGGAAACCATTGCAGTTGCCATCAACAAACCAAATCCCAGCGCTTTGACGCGGGCTTTGGGATTCCCGTAAACCAACAACAGAATTCCCAAAAGACCGCTGAATCCGGCCATCACAACGCGGTTCTGGGTGATCACTCCATCGAGCATCCCGCCCTGGCTGGCCCCAAGAATGAGGATCAATACCACGAGGACCATCCAAGCGCCACCCGCCACACCGGCAATCACCCGCTGCGGAGAAGTCGGCTCAAAAACCGATGGATCAGGCGGACTCTGGTAGTTGATACCCTCCATGGGCGTCTGAACGGCCATCGGCACCCGCTGGAAGCGGTTCAAGCCCGGATCCTGGCGCTCACCGGGATAAAATTTCTTACCTCGCACGATCACATCGTCCTGGATTTTAAAACGATGTTCGCAGCCTCCGCACTCGACCGTGCGTTCCCGCAGGTCTTCCCCCACCTTGAATCGCTGGCCACATGACGGGCAGCGGATCAGGAGCAACGTGTCGTCTTGATTGGATGAAGGCATCTTGGCGTGGACATTATGGATGGAAAATTGGGTTAATCAAGAACCACCTTGAGTCGGACGAATCTCTTTGCCACGGAGGAAACCAAAGCGGTGTCCGTAACCTTGATCCTATCCCACCGAGAATTGATAGGAGTTACAGATTCGGTCCCACCAATCTGCCAGTCTGTCAGATCGTCGGAAAACTGGGGAATACAGGTGATACCAGATCCTCCCGCAGCAGTCCTTCGCACAAAGTCAACCCACCAAAATAAACGTGCTAATGTTTTGATCTCCTACGAGCAACTCCGCTTTCCCAACTAGATGCGGAAGGACGCACGCTGGAAGCGTGCGTTCCCCCCGCTGATCCGCCGTGACCTCAGATCTTCTTGGGCATGGCAGTCCATGCACCTTTTTTGGCACTGCTCTTGAGGCAGGTCTCGATGAAGGCAAGACCGGTCCATCCGTCTTCCACGGTGGCGTATTTGCTGCCGTCCGAGTTGAACTTCTTGCCAGCCTTCCATTTGCGGACATCGGCTTCGAAGCAGCGGTGGAGACGAGCGAAGGCGTCGTGGAAAGCTTCCGGATGGCCAGCGGGGATGGTCGGCTCGGCCATCAGATCGGCAGGCACGTTCTTCGGCAGGAATCCATCGCCAGGGCTGACGGCACCACGCCAGTAAACACGATCCGGCTGGTCGGGAAGATGGATGGTGAGTTTTTCGGGATCCTCCTGTTTCCAAACGAGGGTGCCCTTGCTGCCGGCGATGGTGATGCCGAGATCATTCTTGTGGCCAATGCAAATCTGTGAGGCACGGACAAGCGCTTTGCCGCCATTGGAGAGTTTGCAATAAATGGTGAAGTGGTCGTCCAACATGCGGCCTTCAACGAAGGTTTCCATTTGGGCGGAGACGTCGGTGACATCGAGGCCGGTGACGTAGCGGAGCTGCATCAGCGCATGGGTGCCGATGTCGCCGCCGCAGCCGGAGCCGCCTGCACGCTTGGGATCGACGCGCCATGCCGCCTGCTGCTGGCCGGTGGCTTCCAGCTTGGAGGCCAGCCAGCCTTGAATGTAATAACTATCGACCCAACGGACGTCACCTAACAAACCGCTCTGGACGATGTAACGGCTGAGGCGGCTGGTCCAGTGGCCGAGATAGGTATGAGCCAGGGCGAAGGGAACATTGAGCTTGCGCGAGGTTTTCACCAAATCAGCAGCCTCCTTGAGGTTGATGCAGAGCGGTTTCTCACAGAACACGGCGATACCGGCCTTCATCGCCTTCATCGCGGGATCATAGTGGACGAAATTCGGCGTCACGATCAGGATGTAATCGAGCTTCTCGTCGGCGGGCGCAGTCGCGTTGGCGGCGATCATTTCATCGTAGGAGGTGTAGCCCTTGATTGGATAAGGCCAGTTTTTCGCCTCTTCGAGCGCCACCTTGGGATCTGGAAACAACGCCCCTGCGACAATGCGGCGGGTGCCGTCCATGTGAATGGCTTTCTGATGGGGATGCACGATGAAGGCTCCTTTGCCGCCTCCGACGAGACCGACGTTCAATGGTTTGTTAGACATGGTGTTTTAGTGGTGTTGGTTGTGGATGATGCTGGATTTGATTTCAGGTGGCTGTTACTGGGGTTTGTTGGAGATTCTTTCTTCCGTCGGACGGGCTCACGCATGTCCCTGCCAATCGCCGAAATTGCGGAATTTGTTATAGCGATTGTCGAGCAATTTTTGGGTGGGAAGCGCGGTGAGTTCCGCGAGGTGGCGGAGGATCACCTCGCTGAAGGCGTCCGCCGTGGCATGGTGGTCGTGATGCGCGCCGCCCGAGGGTTCGGGGATCACATCATCGATGAGTCCGAGTTTCATGAGGTCCGGAGCTACGAGTTTCATGGCCTCAGCGGCCTCCGGCGCATGCTTCCGGTGTTTCCAGAGAATGGCCGCGCATCCTTCCGGGCTGATCACCGAGTAGTAGGCGTTTTCCAACATGATCACGCTATCCGCCACGCCGATGCCCAGCGCGCCGCCGGATCCTCCCTCACCCAGCACCACGGCGATGACGGGCACCTTGAGTAGCATCATTTCACGAAGATTGTAGGCGATGGCCTCGGCGATGTTGCGCTCTTCCGCGCCGATACCGGGAAATGCACCGGGCGTATCGATCATCGTGATGACGGGCAGGCCGAATTTTTCGGCGAGTTTCATCAAACGCATCGCCTTGCGGTAGCCCTCGGGGTGGGCGCTGCCGAAATTGCGTTTCAAGTTTTCCTTGGTGTCCCGGCCCTTCTGATGGCCGATCACGACGACCCGATGCCCGCCGATGTTGGCGAATCCTCCCGGCATGGCCGCGTCATCCCCAATGTGGCGATCGCCATGCAACTCGGTGAAATCCGTAAACGCCAATGAAACGTAGTCGAGCATGAATGGACGACTGGTGTGGCGGGCGATCTGCACCCGCTGCCAAGGGGTTAGGTTTTCATAAATACTGGCGCGGGTCTCGGCGAGTTTGACCTCCATCATGGCGATTTCGTCGGACATATCGATGTTTTGCGCTGCGGATTTGACCCGCAGTTTCTCGATTTCCCGTTCGATTTCGGCGGCGGGTTTTTCGAATTCGAGGAGTTGCATAGGCGGAGTTTTGCGATTCGGGGCGCGGGATGCAAGACAGGAGATGAGGGGGACGGAAAATCACGGATCGAGGTAATGATTGACTCGCTGGCGCGCCCGCTGGAAGAATCACCGGAAGCAACAGCCACCCATCATGGAAAACGTCATCATCATCGGCACCGGATGCGCGGGATACACCGCCGCCATTTACACCGCCCGCGCCAGCCTGAATCCCCTGTTACTCTCGGGAACCCAGCCGGGCGGCCAACTGACCACGACCACCGAGGTTGAGAATTTCCCAGGCCACCCGGACGGTATCATGGGCCCGGAATTGATGATGAAAATGCAGGCGCAGGCGGAGAAATTCGGTGCCCGCATCGCCTGGGCAAGCGTGGAATCCGTGGAACGCAAAGACGATGGCAACTTCATTCTCAAGGCGGGATCCGACAGCTATGAAGCCAAAACCGTGATCATCGCCACCGGGGCCGCACCCCGCCACCTCGGCCTGCCCGGGGAACAAAAACTCATCGGCCACGGACTCACCTCCTGCGCCACTTGCGACGGCGCGTTTTACCGGGATGTGCCGGTCTGCGTGATCGGCGGCGGCGACAGCGCCTGCGAAGAAGCGGATTTCCTCACCCGTTTCGCCAGCAAGGTCTATCTCATTCACCGCCGCGACACCCTGCGCGCGTCCAAAATCATGGCGGAACGCACCCTCGCAAACCCGAAAATCCAACCGGTCTGGAACTCGACCGTCAGCGAATATCTCACCGACGAAAAAGGCGAAGTGCGTGCGGTCACGCTCAAGAACCTCGTCGATAGCGGCGAATCCGAGATTGAAGTGGCCTGCGTCTTCGTGGCGATCGGCCACACACCTAACAGCGGATTCCTCGGCGACCTGGTCGATAAGGACGAGAACGGCTACATCCTCCAAGTGCCGGGCAGAACCGCCACTAAAACCCCGGGACTCTTCGCTGCAGGCGACGTGGCCGATCACTACTACCGCCAAGCCATCACCGCCGCCGGCCAAGGCTGCGCATCCGCACTCGAAGCCGAACGCTACCTCAGCGGCCACGCGCACTGAGCCGGCACGCCGCTGTCTGCATTGCAAAAACAATCCGGCAATTGTCTTGATTCCAACGCGCGATCCAGTGAGATTGCTCCAGCAAGTTTCTGCGGGTGTAGTTCAATGGTAGAACGTGAGCTTCCCAAGCCTGAGGCACGGGTTCGATTCCCGTCACCCGTACCACCTCAAAACACTATATTTTAAGGGTTTTTTCCGTCAGATTGGCGGCATCAGGTGTTCTACGCAGCGAAGACGTAGAGGAACTTCTGAAAACCGACGAAGATCTCTTTGATCTCGGCAGGCGCTCCGAGGTCTGCCATGGCATCGGGGAGTGAATCGTGATATCTCAGTTTGAGCAACGGCGTGAGCTTGTCCTGATCCAGCTCCTGTACGCCAACGCTAACGTAGTGGGACAGGACGAAGTCGAGGAAAGCCTGTTGCTTGGGGTTGAACTGACTGCTGATTTCCACCTTTGCCTTTGACGCGCGTTCTTCACGAGTAAGCGGTGGCATGGCGTAGGCAACGTAGGCCAACACGTCGAAAAGATCGCTCTTCTCGGCGTCGATGATTTTCTGCATCTCGGTCATTTGATCGTGACCGAATCCTGCTTCAGCGAGTCCATCCAAGAGTTTGGTCCGGGTGACGGGGGCGCTCCATAGGGTGCGGAGTTCATCTTCGTCTTTGAAAAATTCCGGGAGTTTACCGAAGAGCATCTCCATGAACTGCTGGGCGGACATGGGGGTGCCATCCGGATGCCAGAAGCTCGTCATGGTCATGTGCTGGATAGTCCGCGCTTTGCCGTCGGCGAGTTTTACCTTCACCTTGGTTTTGCGCTGGCATTCGCAAGGCTGCTTGCCGCAAATCAGGCATTTTTCCTTGGGACACTCGCATGGGCGCTTGCCGCACACGGAGCAGGGCTGCGGTGGCTTGACCTCGCACTCGCAGGGTTGGCATCCGCATTTTTCACAGGTTTCCGGCTCGATCGGTTCGCCGTCCCACTCCGGATCGCTGAAATGGAGGTGCGCTTTCACGAAATCGTAGATCGTGAAGTAGTCCTTGCCGTCATAGAGGCGGGTGCCGCGACCGATGATCTGTTTAAATTCGATCATCGAGTTCACGGGCCGCATCAGAACGATGTTGCGAATGTTGCGGGCGTCCACGCCGGTCGAGAGTTTCTGCGAGGTGGTTAGAATTGTCGGGATGGATTTTTCGTTATCCTGAAAATCCCGGAGGTGTTGTTCGCCGAGTGCGCCGTCATCGGCTGTGACGCGGTGGCAATAGTTCGGGTCTTTGCGGGTAGCGATCTGATTGATGGTGTCGCGGACGAAAAGCGCGTGCGCTTGGGTGGCGCAGAAAACCAGCGTCTTCTCGCGCTGGTCGATCATGTTCATAAAGATCTCCACGCGTTTTTTCTCCCGCTCTTGAATTTCGATGTTCTTGTTGAAATCCACCTCCTCATACACCTTGCCTACTTCGATTTCCCCCTCGATCACTGTGTCGTCCGAGGTGAATCTGTAATAATCCAGCGTCGTCTGAATTTGCTTCACCTTGAAGGGTGTTAGGAAACCATCGTTGATGCCGTTTTTCAATGAGTAGATATACACCGGCTCGCCGAAGTAGGCGTAGGTGTCCACATTATCCTTGCGCTTCGGCGTGGCGGTGAGGCCGAGCTGCACGGCGGGTGAGAAGTAGTCGAGGATGCTGCGCCAGTTACTTTCGTCGTTCGCTCCGCCGCGATGGCACTCGTCGATGACAATGAAGTCGAAAAAGTCCGCCGGATAGTCGCCAAAGTAGGGCGTGTCGCCCGGTCCCGACATGAAGGTCTGGAAGATCGTAAAAAAGATACTGCCATTCGTCGGCACCCGGCCTCTCCTGCGGATCTCGTCAGGGGCGATGCGCACGAGCGCGTCTTCAGGAAATGCGGAAAAGGCGTTGTAGGCTTGGTTGGCAAGGATGTTCCGGTCGGCAAGGAACAGGATGCGCGGGCGGCGTGTCGGCTCACCAGAGAGATTCCAGCGGCTTTGGAAAAGTTTCCATGCGATCTGGAAAGCGATGAAAGTCTTACCCGTGCCGGTGGCAAGCGTGAGAAGAATGCGGAGATTTCCGGCGGCGATAGCTTCCAGTACGCGCTCGATGGCGATGTCCTGATAGTAGCGACCTTGGAAATAGCCACCCCGATCCTCGAAGGGGATGGCCGCAAAGTGGTCGCGCCAGCGGTCCTGCTTGGCGAAGGTGAGGTTCCAGAGTTCGTCGGGTGTGGGATAGCGGGTGACTTCACCCTCGACGCCCGTTTCCATGTCGATGCCGTAGATGCCCTTGCCGTTGGTGGCGTAGGTGAAACGGATCTGCATTTTTTCCGCATAGGCTTTCGCCTGCGCCACGCCTTCCGTCACCGCCTTATCCCATGCCTTGGCCTCGACCACGGCGAGTTTGAGATTGCGATAGACCAGCACGTAATCCGCGATCTCTGGTAGTCCACGTCTGCCGCGTCCTTCGATGCGACCGGGGGTGATGTGATATTCCCGTAGGATGCGACTGCCATCGACGACACCCCAGCCAGCCGCTTTGAGGGCGGGATCGATGTATTCGGCGCGGGTTTCGGACTCGTTCATGCGGCGGCGACGGATTGCAGCCGCTCAATGGCCAGGCTGAGGATACGGTCACTGAAAAGTTTCTGTTTCCTCTCGGCAGCTTGGACGCCGGCGGGCCAGTGATCGAGCGCGGCCCGCATGTCCGCCAAGTCCAGCGGGATGCCTTGGCGATCATTGAGCCAGTCCACAGTGGCAAGAACTTCCATGCCCAGCGGCGATTGAAATCCATCGATTAATGCATCCGTCGCTTCGAGTGCGGGCAACCACTTCCGGGCCTCCTCGGATTTAAGATAAAGTTCCAGCCGCTCTCGTTTACTTTCCTCAAACCAGACGGTGTCAAAGCGGTCGGCATCAGCCAACCGCTTGTCGCAATGCAGATAGCTGCCATCCAATCCTTCGAGCAACTTCGTCAGGCGGTGGGCGTAAGGGCCGTAGCGGTTCGCCTCAAACCGGAGATCGAGCGGGTTTTCCAGTCCCATGCGCACAATGAAACGCTCCAAAAACCATGCGAGCTTCTGGGTTTCCAGCAGGGTGCATTCGATTCCCAACACCCAATATCGGCGCACGATATCCGCCATCATGGCTCGTCCGGGTGTGAGTTCATCCACACCCGGTTTCTGATCACCTCGATTCGAGTCCGCACTCATTGCGATTCCGATTTCTTTTCGAGTTCAGACAAACCCTTCAACTGATAAGTCGTGCGAACCCGGCCGTTTTTGAATAGCACGGTGGTTTTCAAAAGTGCCGCCTTGCAGCGCTCATTGAAAAACTCCCGGTTCAAGGCGACCACCTGCTCTTCGCTCAGATTTTCATCAATCTTTCCCCCGACGCTGTGATTGGCATCGGTCACGAAATCGAACTTCCACGAATCCAAGAGGACGCCTTTGAAAATCCCGGTTTCCTCGACGATTTCCTCGTTGGTGAGCGTTCCCGCCACCCGTTGGAATGCCTCGTTGGCTTGCAAGGGGCTGATCGCGCAGCGAAAGTCCCCCGTCTCCAAGCGGAGTCCGGCTTTGCCCTTGCTGATCACTTCCAGGAAAGCACGCAGGTTTTGGATCACCCGCGGGGCGGTGGCATCCAGTTCCGCTGCGAAATCCTCATCGCTGCGGGCTGCTGCTTCCACCAGTCGGGTCACGTGCGCCAGAGTATCGGACAATTGGCCTGCCTCAAAAAGCTCGTCGTTCTCTGCCCGGGTGAGCTCAAGACCGAACGAGCCGCGCGGCAGGCCCGTTAGCAGAAGGCGCGATTGCGTCTCGCCCGTTCTCCGGCCCCGGCTTCCGACCACGCCGTGCCAGCGGTCGGCGTAGTCCGCCATCACCATGTTCTGGAACGGTTCCAGCACGCGCCCGGCGAATCCGGCGTCGATGCCCATCGAGCCTTGGACGGGCTCCCCATGGAAAAACAGTACCGTGCGCGCTTCCTTGTGGCCGTAGGGCAGTTCGGAAAGCTTTTGGTTCAACTCCTCCTCGCGCTCGGCAAATGCCACCGACATCAATGGATGCCCGCCAGCCATCTCCTTGAGACGTTGTGTCTCCAGAAGCTGCACCTTGAGGAATTCCCGTTGGGAGCGTGTGGTCATGGCGTGGTTTTAGAAAGTTCGTGGCGGGCGGCGGCATCCTCGGCGGGAGTGTCCAATTCGATGCGCAGCATGCCCTTCCATACACCCATTCGGTTGTGGGAAAAGAGCAGAATCCAGTAACGCGTCAGTTCCAGCGTGAAGGAGGGGTCGAATCCCGCATCGAAGGGGTAGTGATCGAGCTGGAAATTCGCCTTCGCAAGGTGGGGACTGCCAAATTCCGGAAAGCTCCCGGCCAAGCCGGCCAGAAACGCCCCGTCGTAGCCCCAGAACACCGTGACCACATCCAGATCCCGGGGCGCGCGGCCATCCCGCGTCTCCACATCTTCCAGAAAACTGCCATCGAGCCAATGAAAGCCCCGATCCAAGCCTTCCGAGCGGAGCCGCTCGCGGAAATCGAGAAAACGACCAAGGATCTGCTTCCTCTCCGGTGTGGTTCCCAGCCGCTGGCACAGATCCAGCGTCGTGCACGGATAGGGCGACAACTGACTGCGGTCCACCGGATCTCCCAAGTGTGGCGGAAGAACCAGATTGTGGTCGAACTCGGGAATCGGACTGGCCATGACTTGTGGAAAATAACTATCTGATGGGAACCCGCTACGCCAGACTTAAATCCTGACACGAGAGCCTCACAACTCCCCGCTAAATGCTTGGTGGAGCAGGGATTTTTTCAACGCCTCCAGCGCGGCGAGCTTTTGCTGGTAGATGGCGGCGAGGCGGGTGGT